>USEG01000180.1 GCA_900553555.1 uncultured Clostridia bacterium | reverse complement strand
GTTATCGTGCTTAACGACGGCGAAGTCTATTTGGACGGCAGACCGCCGCAGGTTTTCGCACGCCGCGAGGAGCTGTTTAAGGCAGGTCTTGTCCCTCCGCTTTACGAACGCATAAAGGCGGGATTGGAGGACGTTTTGCCCGAGGTAAAGACGGCGGAAAACGACGAGGAGCTGGTGGATATATTATGCCGATAAAAGTGGAAAATTTATCATATACTTACGACCCCAAGGCTCCCTTCAAAAAGGACGCGCTAAAAAACGTCAGTCTTACGATAGAGGACGGCGACTTTTTCGGCATTATAGGGCACACGGGCAGCGGAAAGAGCACGCTTGTCACGCACTTCAACGGCCTTATAGAAGTTCAGTCGGGCAAAATCACGGTGGACGACATCGAGCTTTCGGCAAAATCGAAATACGACAAAAAAAAGCTGCGCGCCAAAGTGGGCATGGTGTTTCAGTACCCCGAATATCAGCTGTTTGCCGACACCGTTCGCGACGACGTGGCGTTCGGCCCAAAAAATCTCGGTCTTAAATCCGACGAAATAGACGAGCGCGTCAAAAACAGCATAACGATGGTGGGGCTAAATTACGATGAGATAAAGGACCGTTCGCCGTTTGAACTGTCGGGCGGGCAGATGCGCCGCGTTGCACTGGCGGGCATCATCGCAATGAAACCGGAAATTCTCGTGCTGGACGAGCCCACCGCCGGGTTGGATCCGCAGGGCAAAGAAAATATTATGCGCCTTATAAAGTCGCTTAAAGAGACAATAAAAACCGTTGTGATAATTTCGCACAATATGGACGAAGTGGCGGCAAACTGCAATAAGATAGCCGTCATGGACGACGGACGGGTAAAAGGAGTTTTTACGCCCGGTCAGCTTTTTTCGGGCTCGACAGCCGATGAGATGGGCGTTGAGCTGCCGTCGGTTACAAAGTTCGCGCGTATGCTTTCGGCACGCGGCCTTAACGTGGGCGACGACATTACCGACGAAAACGAACTCATCCGCGCGATAAAAAGGGCAAAGGGGGTGACGGGGTGAGAGAAATTACGCTTGGGCAATATTATCCCGTCGATTCGCCCGTACACAGAATGGATGCGCGCATCAAGCTGCTGGTTTCGATTTTATATATCGTCATGCTGTTTTTCGTGCGGCATTTTATAGTGTTCGCCGTCATTGCGGCGATACTGCTTGCGGTGATTTTCGTGTCGCGCGTGCCGCTTATAAAAATTCTGAAAAGTCTGAAAATAATAATTTTTCTCATGATATTCACGCTTGTCATGACCATATTGTTTTACAACGGAGGCGGAACGCTTTGGCTATCGTTTTGGATAATAAAAATT
Organism: uncultured Clostridia bacterium; assembly: GCA_900553555.1. Lineage (GTDB taxonomy): Bacteria > Bacillota > Clostridia > Christensenellales > Pumilibacteraceae > Neoclostridium > Neoclostridium roslinense. The sequence goes on along the minus strand of USEG01000180.1, from coordinate 681 downwards.
TATAAAGAAGCGGTAATAAACGCATTATTTTTGTGTATACGACTTATTTTGCTGGTTTTGGGTCCGACAATGCTCACCTATACCACGACGCCCGTCGAGCTTACCGACGCGCTGGAAAGCCTGCTTAAACCGCTTTCGGCGATAGGTATTCCGGTGCATGTCCTTGCCATCGTCATGCAGTTGGCGCTGAGACTTATTCCGACCTTTTTGGAAGAGACCGACAAAATCATGAACGCCCAGAAATCGCGCTGCGCCGATTTGGACAGCGGCAACATAATAAAACGCGCAAAAGCCATGGTGCCCGTGCTTATTCCGCTAATCATCTCGGCTTTTAAGCGCGCCGACGATCTGGCGGACGCGATGGATTCGCGCTGTTACCGCGGGGCGAAGGGGCGGACGCGTTACAAAAAGATGAAAATGCGCTTTTGCGACGTAGTCGTTTTCGTCGCGTCGGTTGCGGTTTTCGTCGCGGCGCTGGCGGTGTATTACGGCTGGTTTCCGTTTATTACATCGCTGACGTCGCTTTGGTGGTTTGTATGATAGTAAGGCTGCTTGTCGATTATATCGGGACGGCGTACCACGGCTGGCAAAAACAAAAGGGGCTGGATACGGTGCAGGAACGTCTGGAAAACGCGGTAAAAAGTCTTACGGGGCAGCGGGTGTGCGTGCACGGCAGCGGCC
>USEG01000179.1 GCA_900553555.1 uncultured Clostridia bacterium | reverse complement strand
TTTTGGCCGCCGCAAACAAAACGACAGGCAGCAAAAATTCTACCGCCGAAAAAATTATACGCGCCCACAGCGCCGTCGAAAGTTCGTATACATCCGTAATAGCCGGCACCGCGAAAATCGACAGAATATACGCCGCGGCCGCCAAAACCGCGGAAATGTATTTGTAATTTACAACATTGATAATTCTCGCCGCACATCTTACGGCAAGATAACAGTTCATTGCCATTTTTATAAAAACGCCGCTCATCCATACGGAGTATATGATGAGATCGAATCGCCCGAATTCCTGACTGCCGAGATTGTATTGCGTAAGCGTCGTGATGTTGTGGCCGTATTTGACGAGCGGTATTATGTTGCCGTAGGAAGAAAACAGCGCCACCGAAAAAGCCATAATAAGCAGCGACGAGATCGTGCGGGCAACGACGCCTTTTAATACCAGTCTCTTAGTGTTTTTTACGTTGCCGAGCGCCACGGCAAGCACTATTACGTCGCCGAACCACATGGGAAGCTTTATAAGCCCCTCCTTTATCGGGGAGGCGCCCTCTTCCAGCAGCGGCAGAACGTTTTCGAGCGGCACTTCGCGGAACAGTATCAGCATTAAAAGAACAATGCTGACGGCAATAAACGGAAAAAATATTTCGGCGGCGCGCCCCAGAACGCGCAGCGATTTTACGGATATCGCAAAGCACAAAATAAGCACCGGTATTATCATGACGGCCCAATTCATGGACGCGAACATTCCAATGGCAAAAAACGCCTTGACTTCCGACAGATTGAGCGTAAACTTTACTAAAGCCGCCGTAAGAAGCAGCATAAGAATTATCTTTCCGCCCGCTTTGCCGAAACAGTCTTCCAGCATGGTAAAAAACGTTTTGTCGGGATAATCGCTGATGAGTTTGCAAAACAGTCCGATGTTTATAATTTCCAGCACAAAATATATCGCCATAACAAACAATCCGTCTCTTCCGCTGACGCGCAGCATAACCGACGGCAGCATTAGTCCCTTTATTACTATTCCCCCTATAAACGCAAGGATAATAAACTGCCTTGACGTAATCATGGGCTTTTTTATCTGCATAAAACCACTCTCCTTTTTTATTTGCTTTCCGCCGTGGGAAAGGACTGCGGCAGCGAATTGAGATTCAGGAAGTTATCGCGTATTACGGCGTCGTGCATATCGTGCTTTATAAACGGCGCGAAAGGCGCAAGATACGGCGCGCCCATGCCGTTTATCCCCACCATGTACTGCGCGAGATAGACTATGCCTATAAGCAGCAGATAAATTCCGCCAAGACCGCCTATTATCGTAAAAATAACGCGCAGCAACGTCGTCGACGCCACTTCGTCCGGCGCGGTGTACAGCGCAAGTGAACTTAGCGCCACTATCATTACCGCCGGCGAACTGACTATTCCCGCTCTTACCGCCGTTTCACCCAGCACCAGCGCTCCCACTATGCTCATTGCCATGCCTACTGCCTTTGGCATTCGTATGCCCGTTTCGCGTATTATTTCAAACAACAGTATTACAAACAGCATCTCCGTCGTCGCCCTGAACGGTATGCCGTTAAGCGCCGTTATCACCGTCATCATAAAGCGCAGCGGAATAATGCTGAGATGGAATTTTTGAAGCGCGACATATATTCCGGGCAGCAATATGGCAAGTCCCAGCGTTATCATGCGTAAAATGCGCAAAAACGACGAATACAGATATCGCTGGTAATAGTCCGCGCTGGACTGAACGCTTTCCATAAACAAATACGGCACGGTGAGCGCCATGGGCGTTCCGTTTACGAAGACGGCTATACGCCCTTCCAGCAGTTTTGCCGACACTATATCCGGCTTTTCGGCGCGGCCGACCTGATTAAAGACCGAAAACGGCCGTTCTTCCAGATAGGGCTGAATGTACTGCACGTCCATTATCCCGTCCGCCTGTATGCTTTCAAGACGTTTTATGACGCGTTTTACCAGTTCGGACGACGCCACTCCGTCCAGATATACTACGGCGACATCGGTTTTCGTCACT
>USEG01000178.1 GCA_900553555.1 uncultured Clostridia bacterium | reverse complement strand
CCGATCCCGTCGTTGTGGCGGACGGCAAACCGCTGGGAAAGCCCGCCTCGCCGCGTCAGGCAAAGGAAATGCTGGCGTCGCTGTCGGACAAAAAACATTGGGTTTTTACGGGCGTCTGCGTCAAGTCAAAGCGCAAAACGGTGTGTTTTTTTGAAGAGACGGCGATTTTGCTGGGCAGTCTGGACGAAAAATTCATTGACGAATACGTCGCATCGGGCAGTCCCATGGACAAAGCGGGCGCGTACGGCTTGCAGGACGAACAATTTACGAGACGCATAAAGGCCGTGCGATCGCGACAACGTGATAGGGCTTCCGGTGGCGTCGCTAAAAAAAATACTAAAGGAGTACTTCGGATGGGAAGAATAAATCTTGCGTTGGATATCGGTACGAGTTATACCTCCGTTTATGTTGAAAATCAGGGCGTGGTGCTGCACGAACCCACGCTTATCGCCTACACGGGACGCGACGACGCGCGCAAACCTTCGTGCGTGGGCGACGAGGCTGCCGATATCGTCGGAAAGGCTCCCGAAAACACCACTGTTGTGCGCCCCGTTCAGGAAGGGTACATAGTCGACGTGGGAGCGGCGACGATGATGCTGGGCGAATATCTCAATAAAATCGACATCGAAAAATCGCTGTTTACCCGTTTGAGCGCCATAATGGCCGTACCCACCGGCTTGTCGGTGGAGGAGCGCAAGCAGTACGGCGACGTGTGCTACGACGCGGGCATCGACAATGTGGAGATGGTGGACAACATAATTCTGTCCGCCATATCGATGGATCTGCCCATCGACGCCGCGGCGGGCAATCTGGTGGTTAATATAGGCGGCGGTTCGACGGAAATAGCGCTTATCAGCCTGTGCGGAATAATAACGGGATGTTCGGTGAGCATCGGCGGAGACAAGATGGACAGCGCGATATGCGACTATGTCGTGGGCAAGTACGGCCTTAGGATAAGCCGTGCGCTGGCGTGCAAAATCAAGGAAGAGATAGGCAGCCTTTACTCTAACGACAATGCCGGAATGGAAATAAAGGGCGTAAACTCCAAGACCATGGTGCCTGCCTCCTGCACGGTTTATGCCACCGACGTTTACGAGGCGCTCATGCCTTATTACAGCAAGATATCCGAGGCGGTACACGACGTAATAAAGACCTGTCCCAAATCTTTTGCCGGCGACCTTACGGAAAAGGGTATTTTCGTCACCGGCGGCAGCGCCAAAATTCTGGGGTTGGAACGCGTTATGAGCCGTGCGCTCGACCTTAACGTGCACATTTCGGCGCACCCCGACTATTCGGCGGCGGTGGGCGGCGGATTTTTGATAGGCAACCGAGAGATGCTGCGCAAAATTCTAAAAAACTGACGCCGGTTTTATCTAAGACAAAAAACCCGGCCTTAAAGCTACCGGTTTGCCGGGAAGAGCGCCGCGCCGTGCGCAAAATCGGCCCGCGTCTTTTTGATTGGCGACATAAAACAGCCTTATGCGACATAATAGGCTGTTTTTTTATGCGCTTTTTAAGTTATAATCAAGTGGAAGACAACGGGAGGCTAATATGTCGAGAGTAATTGTAATAACTTCCGGCAAGGGCGGCGTGGGTAAGACGTCCGTAACGCTGGGCATAGGCAGGGGGCTTAGCGCAATGGGCTATAAGACGCTGCTTATTGATACGGATATGGGACTTAATAATCTGGATGTTCTGATGAACGTCGAGGATAAAATAGTGTTCGATATATCGGACGTTGCGGACGCGCGCTGCCGTCCGAGACAAGCGCTTGTGGAGGACCCCGACTGCGAAAATCTTATGATTCTGCCGTCGGTGCGCGGCTATCGCAAAAACGAGGTGTCCGGGCAGATGCTGCGGGCGATAATCAATTCGCTTCAAGGCTTCGATTATACGCTCATCGACTGTCCTGCCGGCATCGAGCTGGGCTTTCACCGCGCGGTTTCCGCCGCCAGCGAGGCGCTTGTAGTCACTACGCCCCATATTTCGGCGGTAAAAGACGCCGGAAAAGTGATAGGAATACTGGGTACATACAAAA
>USEG01000177.1 GCA_900553555.1 uncultured Clostridia bacterium | reverse complement strand
CTTAAAAAACCCGCCAAAAGGCATTTTTATCGTTCTAAAACCGCCCGCGCAACAATACAATAGCGTAGAGGTGAATTATGAAAAAGACGCTAAAAACCATTCTTCTTTGCTGTATCGCGCTTATTGCGGTCATGACGCTGGGCGGCTGCGGCGGCAAGGGCAAATACGACGACAGCATATCCGAGATGCGCGACCAGTTTTTAAAGGGCGAAAACCAGCGTTTTACGGTGACGCTCATCGGCGGCTATCGCGAAACGCCCTTTGAGATAGACGGCGTAAGCGGCGAAAAAGGCGAATATTCGCTTATAAGCGTTACGCCCAAAAGCGCGACGGCGTACTCGGCGATAAAGGTGATACTGCTGGACGAAGAGGGCAAGCAGGAGGCGGAGGGCGAGGCGTTAAAACATCCCTACAAGGAATGCTTTTATTTTGAAATAATGTCGCGTGTGCCCGACAAGCAGACCGTCAGGCTGGTTTACGGCGATTCGCAGGCGGATATCGAGCTTACAAGCGTGCGCGGCGAAGGGGAAATAGACGGCGCAGCGGCGCTGGATATAGCGCTTAAAGCGCTCTCGGACAGTCTGGCGCCGTACAGACCAAAGAACAAATTCAGCGGCGAAATCTACGTCCGCTATATCGAAAACCCGTTAAAGTCCGACGGCAAATACTATTGGTATGTGGCGTTCGTGCCGGCGGCTCAGCCCGATACGTCCGTTGCGGCGCTGTTGGACGCGTCCACGGGCGCAGTGATGGCGACGAGAAAGTAAACGGTTTTTCTTTTGCGACAGTCGACGAGAAAGTAAACAGTTTTTCTTTTGCGCAGGCGACGGGAGAGCAGCACGCTTTCCCGTTTTGTCTATATTTATTCTCGAAAAATGCAAGCGAATTATTGCCTATCGCCGGCAAAAGTAATATACTAAAAAATATGGAATTTCTTATTACGCGCACAGCGGCCGGCTTATCCCGATACCCGTTGCACCGCCACGACGTGTTTGAAATAGTGTGTTATCTTGGCTCTTTGGACGGGGAGATGCAAAAAAACGGTGTGGCGCGCAGCCTTTACGGCGCCTGTTTGCAGCTTGTCATGTCGCTTGTGCGTAAGCGCGAAGACGGCATGATATCTTCTCTCCACAACGACCTTATGAACAATTTGTGGAATGCGCGCTTTGACTTGTCCGAAGAAATTAAAGAAATAGGTTACACCGAAGATTACGTTCGGCGGCTTTTTAGGGACAGATACGGCAAAACGCCCCTTCAGTTTCTTCTTTCCGAGCGCATCGAATACGCGAAAAAGCTGCTCGATATATACGGTCGCCAAATGTCGATAAAGGAAATAGCCGAAATGTGCGGTTTTTCCGATCCGCTGTATTTTTCGCGCATGTTTAAAAGAGCGGCGGGGAAAAGTCCCGCGGCGTTTATAGAAAAGGGCGGAAAGTGATTTATGGAATATTTACCGCTTGCGTTTTCCGTCTTGCTCGGCGCGTGTAAATCGATAGTGACAAAATTGGCAAGATGTCCGTCGGGCTCTTGAAGGAACGGCGAAAATCAATCTTATATCCTTTTCATGCGCGCTTATCGTACTGTTTTTTCTGTGACTGGGAAATTTTTAGCGCATCGTTTGTCGCGACGGGAAGAGCCGCCGCGGCGAATTTTTTTTAAAGTGGCGTAAAAACGATTGAAAAAAAACGCGTTTTGTGTTAGAATAGATAAAAAGCATTCGGGAGGATATTGTGAAACGCGACGACAACAGCGGCACTTTTTCGTTAGTGTGGCAACTGGCGCTTAAAACACTGTGGTATTCGGTGGTTTTCGGCGCGCTTGTCCTCGTTTTGGTGTGCGTAATGTTCCCGGCGGCGGCGGAAGACTTTTATTTCCAGGCGGGCAACGCGGCGCTTTCGTTCCAGTTTGCCGAAAAGGCCACGCCGGACGACGCAGATGTTTTCCGTCTGCGCAAAACCGCCGATAAGGCGATAGCGCTTATGGAGACGGACGCGTCTTACGCCGGAAAGGCGCAGCGTTACTGCCTTAAACTGCTGGAAAGCGACGGGG
>USEG01000176.1 GCA_900553555.1 uncultured Clostridia bacterium | reverse complement strand
GGCGGCGTACTGTTTGTCGCTGGTCGTATGTTGCCGACTGTTCGATTTTTCCGCTCCCTTTACGGCGATAGTACTGCCGCAGATATGCGCGTTTTTATGCGCAGCCGTAACGGCGGGCGCGGGAATTGCACTGTCAAGACGCGTCTTTGCGAAAAAACGCAATTGACGACTGCCGGCCGCTGATTTTTTGCCGCTTCTACGCTGAATTTTTTTCGGTTAAAAAATAAGCCGCCAAATGATTAACGACGGCTTATTTTACGATAATTTATAAGTTTAACTTATATTTATACGGGTGCTAAAATCTTTCGATCGTCACCTTTACGTCCTTAGGCGCGTCGACGGTGAGTTCAATACCCTTGGGAACGGAGGCAAAATACTCCTTTTTGCCGTCGGTCGTCTTCCATTTGACGGAAATTCTGCCCATTTTGCTGTCGTAATACCCCTTTGCCCATGTGATTTTTCCGCTCGGGTCGAGGAAGGGTCTTAGCGTGATTTTTTTGAATCCCGCGCCTTCTTCATCGGGCATGATACCCAGACAGTACTTAAACATCCATTCCGACACCGAGCCCAACGAGTAGTGGTTGAAGGAATTCATCCCCACGTCGCCGAAACCTTTGTCTGCGGTATAACTGTTCCATCTTTCCCAAATGGTGGTGGCTCCGTTTAGCGCGCTGTACCCCCATCCGGGATATTCGCGGCTGCACAAAATTTTATACGCCAGCTGCGTTTCGCCCAGGTTGCATATCGTCGGCAGCAGGAATTTTATGCCTAAGAATCCCGTCGTGAGCTTATCGCCCGCGGCGTGCAGCGTATCCATAAAAGCCGGTTTTATCTCGTCGAGCGTCATAATGCCGGCGGCGCACGCCAGAAGATACGCCGTTTGCGTGTGGCACGTAAGCGTGTTGTCTTCCTTTACGAATTTTTTGCGGAAGGCCGCGGCAATGCGTTTGTAAAGCGCCTCGAATTCGGCGGCGTCCTCGTCGCCCGTTATGCGGCTCATTTTGGCGGTAAGCCGCGTCGAAAAGGCGAAATAGGCCGTCGACAGCAGACTTTTATCGGTATTGCAATCTACGTTAAGCCAGTCTCCCCAGTTGGGTTCGGCGGGACGAATACAGTCGTCGCTCCACTTTTCGGTGAGACGAATATACTTTTTGGTAAAATAAAGCGTTTCTTTCAAAAATTTTCTGTCGCCGTACATGAGGTAGTGTTCGTAAGGAATTACCGCCATAGCGTCGCTCCACCCGGCCGCGCAGGGAGCGTGATATTCCGTGTCGTCGCTTTCGGTATGCGGAACGCACGGAGCTATACCGCCTATCGCTCCGTCGCCGTACTGACTGTCGATAAGGTCCTGAATGTACTTGCGGTAAAATTTGTCGCAGTCCATATTAAACATGGCGCTGCCGCAGAATATCTGCGCGTCGCCCGTCCACCCCAGCCGTTCGTCGCGCTGAGGACAGTCGGTCGGGATCTCAAGGAAGTTTGAAAAACCGCTGTATCTTATATTCTTTTGAAGGCGGTTAATGCTTTCGTTGGAGCAGAAAAAGTCTCCCGTTTCCTCGTCAATCGAGGAAATAACCTTCATTCTGACCTTGACGTTTTCAGGCTCAATTCCGCAAAGTTCGGCATAACGAAAACCCATAAAGGTAAATTTCGGGCAGTAGGTCTCTTCTTCTCCGCCGCAAACATATTCAAGCTTTGCTTTCGCCGAACGCAGCGGCTTTGTAAAAAGCTCACCGTTCAAAAGAACCTCCGCATGTCGAGCGGTTATCCTTTGCCCTTTTCTCCCTTTAATTTCAAGTTCGAGAACGCCGGCGCAGTTTTGACCAAAATCATAGATATAGCCGTTTTGGCTTTTTTGAATCTCTTTCGGTTCGAGCGTTTCGATTATTTTTGCAAATTTTCCGAACGATGCGACGAGGCGCGGAGAAATACGGGGCTTCTCTTTTTCGGCATTTTCGAAGATCGCTTTGCTTAAGGTTTTCGTTGCGTCGAATATCTCTCCGTTATAAAACGACACGTCTCTGACAGGCCCGTCAGCGGTGACGAGCCAGCTTTCGTCG
>USEG01000175.1 GCA_900553555.1 uncultured Clostridia bacterium | reverse complement strand
GCGAACAGCTGTCGGAATTCGACGCGTACGAAAAAGACCTGCGGCCCATCTTAACGGCGCTGGGCTCGCGGCGCAAACCCGACCACGAGGACAAGCGTCTGTTTATCAAATGGACAAAGGGCATGGAATACACCCCCGTCACCATCGTTAAAGTGGCGAAAACCGTCAAAAAAGGCGGCATGGAAAAACTCGACGCCCTCATGACGCGCTATTACGAAAACCACCTTATGACCTTTGAGGAGATAGAATCCTTCAACAAAAACCGCGACCAGCTTTACGCGCTGGCAAAAAACATCAACCGCATCATCGGCGTTTATTACGAACAGCTGGATTTTATAATCGAGACTTATATTTCCAACTGGATAGCCATGGGCTTTAACGACGAGACGCTGACGCGCATAGCCACCTACTGTTTCAGGCGCGGCGTGCGCACGCTGGAAGGCATGAACGACGTGGTAGACAAATTCTATAAGCAGGGCGTCGTGACAAGCGAGGCGCTGGACGAATTTATCAACCGCTCCATCGAAAACGACAATCATATCAAAAAAGTATTCGCCGTCGCCGGCATAGACCGCAACGTCACCGCCCGCGACCGCGACAGCTTTAAGGTGTGGAAAACCGCCTGGAACATGAGCGACGAACTGATAGAAAAGGCCGCCGAAAAGGCCAAAGGCTCCCCCAGTCCCGTCTCCTACATGAACACGCTGCTGTCGTCGTGGTTCAAAGCCGGCGTAAAAACGCCCGAACAGGCGGACAATTACCGCTTTCCCGACCATTCGGAACCCGCCAAAATCACCAAAACATATACGAGCGGACAGCTTAACGCGCTGTTTGACAATCTCGATTACGAGGACCTTTAATGAATTACAATCAGGCGATAAACTTAATACGGCAGCGGCGGCAGGCTCAGCTCGTGCGCGCCGAAAACGCGTACATGAAGGCGCTGGACGAATATCCTGCTCTCAAAGACGCCGACAGACGTTACCGCGAGGCAGTTTTGCATCAGCTGCACGGCGATTCGCATGGCGACGTAAAAAAAACCGAGCGGCAGCTTAGCGATGTAATAGCGTCGCTGGGACTGAAAGAGGTTTTTGCTCCCCCTCCGCACTGCAAAAAATGCGGCGACAGCGGTTATGTCAACGGGAAGATATGCGACTGCGTCCTGTCGATGGCGACGGCTAAGGACATGATAGCCTTTAAACTGCACGACTTTGACGACATAAATTACGGCCTGTTTACGCCCGACGCCGCCAGGCAGTTCCGCAAAACCGCCGAAAATTACCGCATTATCTTCTGCGACAAGTTCCCGGACACGAAAAAACGCATTTTCACGCTCATGGGAAAGAGCGGCACGGGCAAGACTTTTCTGGCGTCGTGCGCCGCTTCGGCTGTGCGTGGGTGTTCGTGACGGCCTTCAGGTTTGTCTCGGACGCATGCCGATACCACACCACATTCGACGACACGCGCGACGGCTTTCTGCGTCCGTACCTTGACTGCGACCTCATGATAATAGACGACCTGGGAACGGAAGCCGTTTACAAGAACATCACGCTCGAATATCTCTATCTCGTGATAAACGAACGCCAGCTTGAGGGCAAACATTCGATTTTTACCACCAACCTGCACGTCGACGCGCTGCGCGCCCGTTACGGCGAACGCATTTCCAGCCGCCTTATGGATAAAAAGACATGCTATGCCACCGAATTCGACGGCGGAGACATACGCTCGGTCATGTAGGCGCACATCCGGCCGAATAATAATTTTTCCGCAATTTATGCCACAAACTTTCGGGCCTTCGACCGTTGTCCCCGCCCGCGGACGTCGCGTCGAAGCGCCCTTTTTTATGCACGGCGCAATATGGTTGACATCGCGCGGCAAATATATTATAATAATATTTACAATTCAGTTACGTATGCATTATATATGCCATCCGGAGAGAATTTCGTGAACGATAAAAAAGATAACAACAAAAACGACAAGAAAAATAAAAAACCGAAGGAATACAAAGCCCCGTCGCACGTCATCATGTTCCTGCTGGCGCTGTTCGGCGACATCGCCCTGTGCCTTTT
>USEG01000174.1 GCA_900553555.1 uncultured Clostridia bacterium | reverse complement strand
CGTTCTCTTGACGAGATTGCCAAGGTCGTTAGCAAGATCCTGATTTATGCGCGCAATAAACGCTTCGCCCGAATAGTTGGCGTCGCTGCCGAAGGGAATTTCGCGCAGAAGATAATATCTTACCGCGTCGACGCCGTATCTGTCGCACAAGACCAGCGGATCGACGACGTTGCCTTTGGACTTGCTCATTTTGTCGCCGTCCAGCATAAGCCATCCGTGCCCGTACACCTTTTTGGGAAGAGGTAACGAAAGCGCCATGAGTATTGCCGGCCATACGATGGCGTGGAAACGCACTATTTCCTTGCCCACCATGTGTAAATCCGCCGGCCAGTATTTTTTGAAAAGACTGTCGTCGTCGCTGCCGTAACCCAAAGCCGTTATATAGTTGGTCAAAGCGTCCACCCAAACGTATATGACGTGCCTATCGTCAAACGGCACGGGTATTCCCCACTTAAACGAGGTGCGCGACACCGCCAAGTCGTTAAGGCCGTCTTTTAGAAAGTTGTTTACCATCTCGTTGACGCGCGTTTTCGGCTGCAGATAATCGGTTTCGGTCAGCAGTTTTATTATTCTGTCGCGATAGGCGGACAAACGGAAAAAATAACACTCTTCTTCCGCGTCGGTGACTTCCCGGCCGCAGTCGGGGCACTTACCGTCGACAAGCTGGTTTTCCGTCCAGAAAGATTCGCACGGCGTGCAATACTTACCTTTGTAAACCGACTTGTAAATGTCGCCTTTTTTGTACAGCTCGTCAAAAATCTTCGCCGCCGCCTTTTCGTGATATTCGTCGGTGGTGCGGATGAACTTGTCATAACTTATGTCCAGCGTCCGCCATAAATTTTTTATAACGGCCACTCTTTCGTCGACAAACGCTTTGGGCGAAACGCCCTGCTCGGCGGCCTTTTTTTCTATCTTCTGGCCGTGTTCGTCGGTGCCCGTAAGATAAAACACGTCATAGCCGCTCATTCTTTTATATCGCGCGATGGCGTCGCAGCATACCGTGGTATAACAATGTCCCAGGTGCCACTGACCGCTGGGATAATATATCGGCGTGGTAATATAAAAGGTGTCTTTTTTCTGCATAAGATTCTCCTTTCGGTAAAAAACAATTATTTTGATTTTCAATAGATATTATACTAAATTGCGGCGCAAAAATCAATTGTTTTGCCGCATAATATCGCTTTGTCTAATATTGCGCGCTCCTAAGGCATAAATTTGTTATATACGGAAAAAGGAGTGTTTTATGAATATATTGTGGACTATAATAATGCTTTGTTCGATAGCCGCCATGGTGGTAATAAAACCCGACGGCGCGGTAAAGGCCATGACTGAAGGCGCCAACAACGCCGTCTCGCTTGCAATAACGCTGCTCGCGTCTTATTCTCTTTGGCTGGGCTTTTTCCGCCTTGTGGAAAAAACCGGCATTTCCAAAGCCGTGGCGCGACTTATCGGAAAACCGTTGAACTTTTTGTTCCCGTCCGCTTCCGACCGTGCCAAAAGTTATCTGTCGATGAATATTTCGGCAAATTTTCTGGGGCTGGGCAACGCCGCAACGCCTATGGGCATCAACGCCGTTTGCGCTCTCGACGACGGCGCGGAAAGAGCCAACACCGACATGATAATGGCGCTGGTGCTGTCTTCCACTTCTTTGCAGCTGCTGCCCGGCACGGTTATCGCAATGCGCGTTGCACGGGGCGCCGCCGCTCCCGTATCGTTTTTGCCCGCCAACATTATAGCCACCGTCGCGTCCACCGTCATAGGAATATCTTTGGTTAAAATTCTGTCGGCGGCAGGCAGACACCGGGCGTCAAAAAAAACGTCCAAAAAAAATTATAAGCGCGACATAGCGAGAAAAAAATCCGGCGAAAAAAGCTTTATGCGCGGCAGTGCGGGGGAAAAAGCATGACAGAATACATTATACCCGTCATATTTTTGCTTGTAATATTCATTTCTCTTATATTGAGAAAAGCCCCGTACTCCTCCTTCGTGGCGGGTGCGGGCGAAGCGTTCGACGTCGTAAAGACAGCTCTTCCCTATCTCGTCGCCGTGATGGTGGCGGTGGCACTCTTTAGAAACAGCGGAGCGGCGGCGGCCGTTTCCGACTTTCTTTCGCCTCAGCTTTCTTC
>USEG01000173.1 GCA_900553555.1 uncultured Clostridia bacterium | reverse complement strand
TACGGGCTGGCCTTGGCGGGAGCGGACGTAGTGCATCCCGACGCGGCTAAAATATTATGCGGCGGCAATGTGGAGATGGTGGTAAAGGGCGCCTTTTCCAAAGAACGGGGAACGGTGGTCTCCTGCCGCAATGTATGCGCATGTGGGGCGGAGATATGCGATAGGTGCAAAATGTCGCGCAAAATGCCTGTCGCGGACTATAAAGCCGTATACCAATGGGAAAAAACGTCGTCTTCGGGCGCGATTTCACATTCAAATTTCACCGCGTCGGCTGTCAGCGGCCGGGACGGGCTTATTGCGGTTGCTTATGACGGCGATTGCGAAAGCAAAGCGGCGGAATGTGTTTTAGGCACTCTTGCGGCGCAAGGAATTTATGCCGAAAGCGCGTATTTTCTGGGCAGCGGCTGCCTGATGTTAAAAATAAAACGCACTTTTGTCACAAAGGCGTTACGAGTGCTTTACGGCGCGTTCATAGAGCGTTAGCGAAAATGCGCTGAGATATACCGATAGACGGATAAAAAGCGGAGAGCGGTCGGCTAAAAATCTTTTAGCGCTAAACGGCGCGGTTATATCACAAAAAAGGCACAAGCATAAACTTGCACCTTAAAAGTTATACGAAAGATAAGGCTTTAAGCCTCTTCTTTTTTGGATTTTTTGCGTGTTTTCTTTTCGGCCTTTTCCTTTTCTTCGGCTTCTTTCTTAGCCTGAGCGGCTAAAGCAGTGGCTTCGGCCTGTTTTTGAGCGAACGCGGCTTTGGCGGCCTCGCGCGCTTCTTTTGCGGCCTTTGCTTTTTCGGCGGCGAGAGTCTTGTTGTCTTTCTTTATTTCGACGACGAGTTTACCGCTCTTGATGTCGGCGATACGCTTTGCGATGGCCGATTTTTTGTTGGCGGCGTTGTTCTTGTGGATGATACCTTTAGTGACGGCGGAATCAATGACCGACATAACTTCGGGCAGCATTTTTTCGGCTTCGTCGATGCGGTCGGTATCGATGGCGTTGTTAATCTTCTTGATTGCGGTTTTAACGGCAGTCATTTCGGATCTGTTGCGGGCATTATTTCTTTTTTCGATAAGCACACGCTTTTTTGCAGATTTAATATTTGGCACGTTAGTTCTCCTTTTACTTGTGTTATTCTACTTAACTTTAATATACTATCATATTTTTTTTTGAAAATCAAGTAATAAAATGCGGTTTTTGAGAAAAAATTAAAATATTACCGCATTAGGAGACAAAAATGTTAAAATCTGACCTTGCCGCCGAACTCACCGAGGTGAAATCGCACACTCTCGAACAGGATATAGACAGATGCGACGTATATGTAGACAAAGCGCTGTCAAAGAAAATAGGCAAGCCGGCGGGCAATTACGTCACCGTCGAAAGCCGCATCGCCGCTGAGGGAAACGCCGCCCGTTTCAGACGCCTGTCAAAGGCTATTGCGGACGTTTTGCGCGAGCTGGCGCCGGACGGCAAAAACGTGCTTACGGTGGGACTGGGCAACAAACTGCTCACGGCGGACGCTCTGGGCTGTCTGACTATCGAAAAAACCGTGGTTTACGTCACGGAAAAATATGCCGTGCGCGTCTTTGCGCCGGGAGTCGCGGGCGTGACGGGAATAGAAAGCTACGACGTAATAAAGGGCTTGGTGGAGGCGGTAGCTCCCGACCTCGTCATAGCCGTCGACAGTCTGTGCGCCTCAAAGGTCAGCCGTATAGCCACGTCCTTTCAGCTGAGCGACGCGGGTATAACGCCGGGCAGCGGAGTCAAAAATGCCCGAAAACCGCTAAGCCGCGACACTCTCGGCGTCAAGGTAATATCAATAGGCGTGCCCATGGTGGTATATGCCTCGACGATACTGGCCGAAGGCGGAGCGGGTTTTAGCGGCGGCGAAGACATGGTGGTAACGCCCAAGGACGTCGATATAATGGTGGAAAACTGCGCGGAAATAATTGCCGGGGCCATCAATATGTTCGGCAAAAAACACCGCTGAAAGCGGTTTTTACGCGCGGGCGGACTTGCATGCCGAAACGCGGCGAAATTTTATGTTTATGCGCATTGTACAGCGCGCATTGCCGTTTTAATACGCGATTCACGCTATTTATCGGTAACCACCTTGCCGCCGCCGTAATATAC
>USEG01000172.1 GCA_900553555.1 uncultured Clostridia bacterium | reverse complement strand
TTTCGTTCTCCTGTCATGGTTTTTTTAAAGTATATCCGAAAGCGCCGCGCCTGTCAATTTAGAATATTGTCAAATATGGACATTTTTGACTTTTTTGCCGCACAAAGCCGCTCTGTTTTCTTGTCGGACGCGCGCCTACGTGCTATAATTTAAGGGAGAGAAGAATTTTTCGGAGAACTTATCATGCGCGTGGTTTTTGCAAGAGGCAAGCAGAGCACGAAACCCGACCTTTCCGCTCCGCTGACAATAAACAACTGCGGCTATTACCGCGATATTTCGCAGGACGCGGAAGTGTGCCGAGCCGGGGGACGGGAAGACTATCAGATTATTTTCGTCCGGCGCGGCCGGCTTACCGTGGACGACCGCGTTTACCGCGACGGCAGCGTATATATCTTTACGCCCGGCGAGCGCCAGCACTACACCTACAAAGCGCTGCCGAAAAACTGTTATTACTGGCTGCCTTTTTCCGGCAGCAAGGCGGACGAATTTGCCGCGCGTTACGGGCTGGGCGGTTTTTACGACAAAGGCGACGACGCCGCCGCGATGGAAAATTTGTTTTTGTCGGCAATCGACGCGTTTACGATGAATTTACGGCAAAAACAGCTGTTTGCCGTGGGCACGCTTTTGTCGGTCGTGGCGCTTTTGTGCTCGTCAACCGAAAAAAACTCGCCCTTCCGACGCGCCGAAATGCAGATAGCTGACCTCTCGCAGCCGCTTAACGTAAAAGAGCTGGCCGCCTCCTTTAATATAAGCGCCGAACATTTTATTCGCTCGTTTAAGGCGTACATCGGCCTAACTCCGCTGGGATTTCGCCAGAAGTGCCGCGTCGAACGCGCCAAAGAATTGCTTTCGGGCTCGGACTTGAGCGTGGACGAAGTGGCAAAGGCATGCGGCTGCGACGACGCGCTTTATTTCAGCCGGCTGTTCAAAAAATATACGGGGATGTCGCCCACGGCGTACCGCGATTTGTTTTGACGTTTTACGGCGCGATTTTTTTGTCGTTTCTTTCGCCGGACGCGGACGTAACACCTGTGCCGGGCACAATGCGGCGCGCACCCGCTACTTTATGCGCTTAGACGCTTGAATATTTTTTTGCGGCGTGCTATAATGTAGCATATAAGACGACACGCAGCGCTAAAAAGGAGAAAACTCATGAAGAAAAAAACCATCGCTCTCATCGCCCATGACAACAAGAAAAAAGATATGATTGCCTGGGCGCAGAAAAACAAGGACATTCTGGCAAACTTCAATTTGTGCGGCACCGGCACAACCGCCGGTCTCGTCGAACAAAACACGGGGCTAAACGTAAAGCGCTATCTGTCCGGTCCTCTGGGCGGCGATCTCGAAATAGGCGCCAAAGTGGCGGAAGGCGCAATCGACGTAATAGTGTTTTTGTGGGACCCGCTGCAAACACAGCCCCACGACCCCGACGTAAAGGCTTTGCTGCGAATCGCGGTGGTGTACGATATTCCCATCGCCACTAACGTCGCGACGGCAGAATACATTCTCACGTCGTCGCTGCTGTAAAGCGCCGCAAAAAAACAGCAAAAACCGTTTTTGATTTATCTGCCGAACTAAGGCCCCTTCGGCCGCAAAAAGCAGACCGCAAAAGAGACGCGCTTTTTAAGGCACGCGCCGCTTTGCGGGTAAAAAAGAAGGACGCGCCTTAGATTACGGCAAAATTTTAATATAAAAAATAAGGTGATTTTATGAAAAACATTATTCTTACCGGCGACAGACCGACGGGCAAACTGCATATCGGCCATTATGTGGGCTCGCTGCGCGAACGCGTCCGGTTGCAAAACTCCGGAAAATACGACGAAATTTATATAATGATCGCCGACGCACAGGCGCTTACCGACAACGCCGAGCATCCCGAAAAAGTGCGCTCCAACATCGCCGAAGTGGCGCTCGACTACCTGGCCTGCGGCATAGACCCCGAAAAATCCACGATTTTTATTCAGTCGGAAGTGCCGCAGCTTACGGAACTGATGTTTTATTATATGAATCTGGTGACGCTCTCGCGGCTGCAGCGCAATCCCACCGTAAAGGCGGAGATAAAACAGCGCGACTTCGAAAACAGCATACCGGTGGGCTTTTTGTGCTATCCCATAAGTCAGGCCGCCGACATCACGGCCTTCGGGGCCACCGCCGTGCCGGTGG
>USEG01000171.1 GCA_900553555.1 uncultured Clostridia bacterium | reverse complement strand
GCTCCGGCCGGGCGGCGAAATGACCGCCGCCGAAGGCGTCCAGATAGTGCTGGACGGGAGAATCGTTCTCCTTGTCGGCGGCCTGAATACCGCCCTCGGCCATCATGGTGTTGGCGTCGCCTATGCGCAGTTTTGTCACCATCATGACGTTTGCGCCCGCAGCATGGGCGGTAATAGCCGCCGAAGAGCCCGCTCCGCCGCCGCCTATTACCAATACGTCGACGTCGTAGTCGGGATTTTTAAGGTCGATTTTTTTGCCGAGCACGCGCGATTTACCCTGCAGGAGAGCGGCGAGTTCGTGCAGCACTTTGTCGCCTTTGTTGGGGCCCACTTTTAGTTCCTCGTACGCCGACTCGATATAATCGGGATGATTTTGCTTTAATACTTCATCCTTTTCGTCGGCAGTCATACGCGGGAAGAGATTATTAAGTCTTTCACTTCTGGTAGCTTCTACTTTTTTGATGGAAGCAAGTTGTTCATCGGTGTATTTATACATAATTTTTCTCTCCTTATTTTTCGATATCGCGGTTGTTGTAAAGTTCTTTGAGTTCGGCGATGGGCTTGCCCATAATATCCTGCATTATCTTTTCGAAATCGCCTTCGTTTATTTCGGCAACGCGCTTTTCGAGATGTTTGCACTCGGGCGCGATGTACTTGCCGTACAGACGGCGCGCAAGTTCGGCGACCTGCGGATGCGAGATACCGGCGGGACAGCGCGACGAGCAAATACCGCACATGACGCAGTCAAAACTTTCCTCCGCGCATTTTTCGTACTCTCCGCGCTGAGCGTATGCTATGTACTGCATGACGTTTAGTCCCTGGGGACAAGCCTTCGTGCAGGCATTGCAGCCGATACAGCTGTAAATTTCGGGATAGAGCTGCATCATTATCTGCTCGGTGGGTTTGATTTTTTCTATGTCGTACACCTGTTTTACAAGCGGGAAGAAGGGCAGCGTTGCGACATACATTCCCTCTTCCACCTGCTGCTGGCAGGCAAGGCACGTCTTTAATTCCTGTTTTCCTTTTATGCGGTATATCGTAGCGCACGCGCCGCAGAAACCGTTCCTGCATCCGCAGCCGCGAATGAGCTGATATCCGGCATATTCCATAGCCTTCATAATGGTAAGGCTGGACGGAACTTCGTATTTTTTACCGAAAAAATATACGTTTACTTTACTTTCCATAAAACACCTCTCAATATTCGTTGGGCAGTTCGTCCAGCTGATCCATCCGGAAAACCGGACCGTCTTTACAGACAAACTTATCGCCGACGTTGCATCTTCCGCATTTGCCAATTCCGCATTTCATGCGCATTTCCAGCGTTGTGTACACCCTGTCTTTTGAAAAGCCCAGGTCCAGCAGTCCCGCCAGCGTGAATTTTATCATGACAGGCGGGCCGCACAGTACGGCCGTCATGCCCGGATCAATACCCAGCTCGTTTACGTAAGCCGGCACAAATCCGACATGGCCGTTCCAGCCTTCCTGCGGTCTGTCTATCGTGAGATAGACCTGAAAATCCGGTTCGTTCTGCCATTCGTTGCGTATGTCGACGAGATCGTCTTTGCTCCTTGCGCCGTAAACCACGACCACTTTGCCGTAATTTTTTCTGTAATGGCGGATATAGTTGATTACGCTGCGCAGCGGAGCCAGACCTATTCCGCCCGCGATAAACAGCATATCTTTGCCGAGAAAATCGCTTTCGACGGGGAAATGTTTGCCGTACGGTCCGCGAACGGTGATTTGCTGACCTACTTCTATCGAATGTATAACATCCGTGACGCAACCGCACTTTTTGATGGAAAACTCCATATATTCTTCGTTTGTCGGTGACGACGTGATGGAAAACATACATTCGCCCACTCCGGGTATCGAAACCATCGCGCATTGTCCGGGCATATGTTCAAACAGCTTTTTGCCGTCCGTACCCACAACGCGGAAAGTCTTTACGTCCGGGGTGTCCTTGCGAATATCCGTCACCACGCCTATTTTCGGGATAAGATTTTCGTTAATCATTGTTTACTTGCCCCCAATTGCTTTATTACTTTTACTATATTGAGATGCTGCGGACATTTGTTTACGCATCTGCCGCAGCCGACGCACGAATAAGTTCCGCCGTACTGCGCGGGATAATACACGAGTTTATGCATAAAACGCTGACGGAAACGCTGCATCTG
>USEG01000170.1 GCA_900553555.1 uncultured Clostridia bacterium | reverse complement strand
TCCGCGGATATTATAAAATAACGCGCTTTTCTTGTAAATAGCAAAAACGGTATTTTTATCATATCTGATATAAATTCGTTGACAAAAACATTAAAAATACTTACAATTTATTGCGATATACATTATTATAGCTGTTTGGAGGCAGTTAATGGACAATAGCTTTTTATCCGATTTGATTATAACCAAAGTCTATTCGGTCTCATCGTTTTACAACGAGCGGGGCGCCGGATCGGAGCGCGTAAATCGTCCTTCCTGCGCCGTCGTGCTTAAATATACAGGCGAGACGGTTTACTGCTGCCACGGCAAAAATTATGTATCCGATTTTTGCAACATGGCGCTTTTGCCCAAGGGCTGCTCTTATCGCTGGACTTGCTCGCAGACGGGCTATGTCTATATAGCGGAATTCGACTGCAACATAACAGCCGACAATATATATACCTTCCCCGTTAGCTGCGGCGATAAAGCGCTGCAACTATTCAGACAGTCGGAAAGCTGTCTTACTAAAGGGGCGCCGTCGAGCAAGTTGGAAACCGTCAAAAATCTATACTCTCTTATTCTGATGCTGACGGACTCCGGTCAACAAAGATATATTTCGTCCGATAAACGAACATATTTAGCCCCCGCTATCGATTATATCGCAAAAAATTTCACCCTCCGTCTCCGCAACGACGAGATGGCAAAGGCCGCCGGCATTTCCACCGTCTACTTCCGAAAGTTGTTTACAGCGGCATACGGCATTTCCCCCGCGGCATACGTACAAAATCTGCGTATCAACAAGGCGAAAGACATGCTGAAAAGCGATTACGGCTCTATTACCGACATCGCGCTGTCTTTGGGATATTCGGATATATATGACTTTTCAAGGGTTTTTAAGCGTCTTACGGGCATATCGCCGGCCGCATACGCAAAACAATTATGCCGAAACGGCGAAGAGACGTGACTCTGCCCGCGCCCGCTACCGGGATACAACCAAAAAACGCACGCCGGAATTTCCGTCATGCGTTTTATTTCGTAATGCGTTTTATTTAATACAACCGCCATTAGGCGAAAAATGCGGCCGCAGCATATCCATGCCGCCGATATTATTGCTCGCACTGCATGCGTGATGCCGCAATTAAGCTAAATTTCCATGTTTAGGCCTTTCCTTTGAAATTCCGCTAAAACATGGCGCCGCTTTGTCTTTATAAAAGGCCATTAAACAGCTTTTTGTGGTACGGCGTTTTTTTATTTTATTGATCTTTTTCTCAAGCTCAAGCAGGGAAAGACACCGACTATTTACCGCAGCGCAAAGAGCGCACTATATCTTTTTGTTCGGCGCTAAGACGATAGCTGTCCAGCGCCTTACGAATGGTCATGCCCAGCGTTTGTTTGTCGGATACGTGCGTCCTTACGATTTCTATGCCCGACTGCCACTGTTTGATCAATAGCGTTGCAAAATACCACGCCGCCATCATCTTGACGTAATATTCGTCGCTTTGCACCTCGGCGACGCTAAGCGCATATTCGGGCTTGTACCATTTCTCGAGATAAAAGTTCATGAGAATTTTTATGCCGAAACGGACAGTATACGTCCTTTGCGACCGCATCCATTCAAGCGCCTTTACCGCGGTCTCTTCCGGACGGCTTTTAAGCGCTTTGGGCGTACACAAATCGCACGTTGCCCAATTATCCACGTAAGGAAGAAATGCGTCCAAACGGCTGACGCACTCGTCGTAATCTTTTATGCGCTCTATCAAAAAGCCGTGCAGATTGTTTTCTTCGTAATAATCATGCGGCAAAACGTCAATAAACGCGCGCGCTTCTTCCTGACGGGCGTCTTTTGCGATTTTTCTCAAAATCGGAATACGCACGCCTATCACGCTGTCCGGTTTTAGCCCGGGCGTAAGTTTAAGGGTAAGCGCTTTGTAGGCGTCGTCTTTGTGCCGCATTATCTGCCGCGTCAGGTCGTTACACATTCAGTTCCGCCTCGACGTCGTCGACATTGTATCTGTCCAATACCGGCTGCACAGTTTCCGTCAAAAATTCAGTGACCTGGGAAGCGCTTCTTCCCGTGTATTTTTCGGGCTGCAAATGCGCCGTAATTTCTTCTTTCGTGAGCCTGAACAACTTATCGTTTGCAATTCGGTCGACGAGGTCGTTGGGCTTTCCATACATTTTAACCTGTGTTGCCGCCGCCTGCGAGTGAACACGCAGCGCCTCGTCCAGCTGCTGGCGATTGC
>USEG01000169.1 GCA_900553555.1 uncultured Clostridia bacterium | reverse complement strand
GACGGCGGCGTTGCTTGCGGCGGCTGTACTGAGACGTAAGCTGTAATTGCAGTACCCGGAAGCGTGCGTGCGCTTTACGCGGTGCTTAAAAGCATCGGATGGATCGCGGCTGACGGAACATGGATATATTCAACCGGTCGGATTTACGAAAAGCGGCTCGAAGAGGGCTGCTTTTTCGCATATCGCGCGTTTATCCCGAAATCCTCGAATATTTGGGTTGGTGCAGCTGAGACGCCATGCAGATACGCGTAAACCGCGACGGTCTTGTCGAAAAGTGCCGCGAATTTGCACGCAAAAACATTCCGGTGCAGTGGGCGCTTATCGACGATATGTGGGCGGACGTGCCGGCTTTTAAGGGCGCGGTATATTCCTGCCGCGACGAGATGATATCGCTTATGCATGGCAGCGCGCTCGCGTCGTTTAACGCCGACCCCGACCGTTTTCCCGGCGGACTCAAAGCGGCTGTGGACGAAATGAAGCGCTATGTGCGTTGTGTGGGAGCGTGGCATCCGCTTACCGGTTATTGGTTCGGAATAGAAGAAAACGGCGAACTGTACGAACAGTTCAAAGACATTCTTTATCGCGCACCCGACGGCAGAATCATAATAAAGCCCGATTATCCGTCGTTCAAACGGTTTTTCGGCGCGTTTCATAAATATCTCGCCGAGTGCGGCGTCGATTTCGTTAAGGCGGACAATCAGAGCATTATCCGAAAGTTTTACGCCGGATACGCGCCCATAGGAAAAATTGCACGCGATATGCACGCCGCTCTCGATCAAAGCGTGCGCGAAAATTTCGGCGGAACCGTAATAAACTGTATGGGATGCGCAAGCGACAACGTGTTTTCCCGCCCGGAAAGCGCGGCATCGAGATGTTCGGACGATTTTCTGCCCGACGACGCGGCATGGTTTACCAAACATATTCTGCAATGCGCGTTTACCTGTATGTATCAAAGCCCGCTCGTGTGGAGCGACTGGGATATGTGGTGGACAAACGACGGTCAGGCACTTAAAAACAGCGTTTTGCGGGCAATTATTGGCACTACGTAGACAATACTCCGACGATATGGTAGCCTTTCGTCAACAAAAAAAGCGTGGATGGCAGTCCGTCCATGCTTTTTTTTACTATAATTGTTCGGCAGTCTGCCGGATGACTGTGTCGTCTAAAAAATATCGCCCTTCAACTTTAATATTGCGTTTTTAAGCGCGTTGTTATATCTGTCGCTGCCCGATGAGGAATGACGATAGTCGAATTGCGCGGCAAAGCCGTCGAGATCGCTTTCGCAGCGGGAAAGGGCGCGTTTTTGCACCGATATTAAGTCCCGAAGATATTGTTCGGCGCTTTTACCGGCATAATCGGCATAATACATGAGCTGAATGAAATGCTTCATGCAAAATCCGTCGCTTTCGGAAAATAATTTCGGGAAGTCTTTTTCGTTCGCGTACATCTGCGCAACGGTATAGCTGTATCGCACCATCATCTCATCGACAGTGTCGCAAATGACGCAGGTGTCCAGCGTTTCGGCGAGCTGCTTTGCCAAAACTTTGGCGCGTTTTGCGTTTTTTACCGATATTATCTGCTTGTTGACGGCCTCGGTGCGCGTCTGTAACTGAAGAGCGGTGCCCAGTTTGTTGTCGCCGTTGTAAAGAGCAAGCGTGTGCCTTGCGCAAAACCCGCGCTGATTTACTTTTACGCGATATTCCGGCAGCATTACCGCCTCACCGAGATATTGCTTTATGAGTCGGTTTTCGCTGATATTGTAGATTTTGCACATGGGGCAATGGCATTTTTCCTTAAAACTGTCCCATATAGGAGTGGTTTGAATGTGATATTGCATAAAAGCTGCTCCGTTGGAATAAAATTTACTGTAATTATACACCATCGGAGCAAATAATGCAAGATTTTTACGGAGATACGCCGTTTATCATCGACGGGAAAACCTCGTCGCACGGCAAAAAAAATAAAACTACGATACGCGAAAAGGGCGTCAGCGGAGCATTCCTGGCAAAGCTTGTCGTCATATTTTTGGTGGTCGCTGTCGTGGCAGGGTTTGTTGTATTTAAGAAGTTTTTTAATGTCGACATACCCGCCAAAACATATTATGCGGTGTGTTTTTACAGCGGGCAGAGCAAAACTCAGGCCGAGAGCGTGTGCGCCGATTTAGTGGCCTCGGGCGGCAGCGGATACACGATAAGCGGCGGCGAATACAAGGTGTATGGCGGCGTTTAT
>USEG01000168.1 GCA_900553555.1 uncultured Clostridia bacterium | reverse complement strand
AACATTTTTTTACTTTACTATTTCGCGTAACGACGATTAAACTTATCGATGCGTCCGCCGGTTTCCGCCTGTTTCTGCTTGCCGGTATAAAACGGATGGCACTTGGAGCAAACGTCCACCTTGAGAATATCGCCCTTTTTGGTCGAACCGGTGACAAACGTAGCGCCGCATGCGCAAACGGCAGTAACCTCATGATAATCGGGATGTATATCTTTTTTCATAATCTTACCACTCCTGAATTTTTAGCTTTCCGAATAATTATATAATTAAACGCGTATTTTGTCAAGCGTTTGGCGCGATTTTATTTAATTTTCATGTAAATTGCGCAAAAGCAAGCCCTTAGGCGGCAAAAACCGCCGTTTTTCCTATTCTCTTACCATGCGCTCTAAACTTACGCCCGCCTCTTTTAACAGCTGCACCGAAAATTCGTCGGGATAACCCTGCTCGTAGACGATGCGCTTTATGCCGCTGTTTATTATCATCTTGGCGCATATTACGCAGGGCTGATGCGTGCAATAAAGCGTGGCGCCCGCTATGCTTACGCCCATTCTCGCCGCCTGAATGATGGCGTTCTGCTCGGCGTGCGTGGCATAACACACCTCGTGCTGGGTGCCGCTGGGAATGTTGAGCTTCCGCCGCAAACATTCGCCCCTTTCCTTGCACGACTTTATGCCGGAGCTGGCGCCGTTATAACCGGTGGTAAGGATGCGCTTGTCCTTTGCTATGACCGCTCCCACCTGACGGTTTGGCTGAAAACAGCTGGACCACGTAGCGACCTGCTTTGCCATATCCATAAATCTAAAATCCCATTTTGTCCACTTCTCTTCCATAATACCGCACTTTCCTCTTTTTTTGACATTATACCACTTTTTTCTCCGAACGTCAACCGAACATATAAAACTTTATTTGCACGACAGTCCTATCTTTACGCATATTTCCGCCATCTGTTCGGGCGACTGCATCATACCCGAGCTCAGCCACTCCATCGTTATGTTCTGAATGGCGCCGCTCCACATATAACGTGCGTACCTTGTTTCCGCGTCCTGCTTGGGCGACACCATCAAGGCGTTTCCCTGCTGCATATAGTAAAGCGCCACGTCCGAATTCATTATTACGCGCAGCACGTCCGCATACTGTGCTATTATGTTAAAATAGCCCTCATACCACTGTTTTTGGCACGTCTTGCCGAAGGGATTGCCCAGCCGACGGAAAATTATGTCGCGGTTAAAGCTCATAACGCTGCCGCGGAACACGTCCCGCACGCTGCCGAAAGTCTTATAAAAGGTATTGCGCGACACGCCCGCCTTCTCGCAAAGCCGCGTGACGGTTATCTGTTCGAAGTCATACTCCTTCATGAGCGAAAAAAGCGCCTCGGTAAGGCACTCCCGCGTCAGCTGTTTTAGTTCGGAATTGCGCCGTTTAAGGGCGTCCGGCAAAGTTTTTCCCGACATTACAAAATCTCCGTATTTGTCATCGCCTTAAAAATATTGCGGCCTCAGGTTGTCAACTGCGCATTTATATGCTATAATTGTAGCATTGACAATTGTCACCCCCGAGCCTACATGATATACCTTTCCCGGCAAATTGTCAACCGATATACAAAATAAAGGAGAAATATTATGCAGGACACACTTATACTCACCGATTCCAATTCGGGCATATTGCAGCAGGAAGGCCGCGACCAAGGGATATACGTCATTCCCATGCCCTTCACCGTCAACGGCGAAGAGTACCTCGAAGAAATATCCATGTCGCAGGAGCAGTTTTTTGACGCCCTTCAAAACGACGCCGACGTCAAGACCTCCCAGCCCTCCGAATTCTATCTCGAAGACCTGTGGACCACGCTGCTCAAAGACTACAAGGACATAATTTACATACCCATGTCCGGCGGACTCAGCGCCACCTGCGCCAACGCCAAGACGTATGCCGAAAAATTCGACGGACGCGTGCACGTTGTGGACAACAAACGCATCTCGATTACGCAAAAACTGTCCGTGCTCGAAGCCAACGCCATGGTCAAAAGGGGCGTGCCCGTCCGGGAGATACTCGACTATCTCGACAAAACCAAGTCCAAAGCGTCCATTTACCTCACGGTAAGCGTGCTGAAATATCTCAAAAAGGGCGGACGGCTCACCCCCGCCGCCGCGGCAATAGGCACGCTGCTCAGAATCAAGCCCATTTTGCAGATTCAGGGACAAAAGCTGGACAAATACGCAAAGGTCCGCAGGTTTTCCGACGCGAAAAAAACCATGCTTAAA
>USEG01000167.1 GCA_900553555.1 uncultured Clostridia bacterium | reverse complement strand
GGCGGAAAAGTATAATCTCCCCGTGCTTTATTCGTGCCATCCGCGCAGCCGTAAACGTCTGGACGCAAGCGGATTTAAGCTGGACAAACGCGTCATCCGCCACGAACCGCTGGGATTTTTCGACTACAACCATTTGCAGAGCAACGCGTTTGCGGTGGTATCGGACAGCGGCACCCTGCCGGAAGAGAGCAGCTTTTTTACGTCTGTGGGACGCTCATTCCCGGCGGTTTGCATACGTACCAGCACCGAACGCCCCGAGGCTGTCGATAAGGGCTGTTTTATCATCGCGGGCATAGACAAAAACTCTTTGCCGGGCGCGGTGCAGCTGGCAGTCGAAATGAATGAGGCGGGAGACTACGGCGTTCCCGTTCCCGACTACGCCGATCTTAACGTGTCCGGAAAGGTGGTTAAAATAATACGTTCTTACACGGGCATAGTGGATAAATTCGTTTGGAGGAAGTAAAGCATGAAGGTCATAGGGGACGTTGCCTTTTATGACGACAAGACAAGGGCGGACGTATATCTGCCCGACGCGAAAAACTTCGATACCATCGTCTATTTTCACGGCGGCGGTATGACAGAAGGCAGCAAAAACGGCGCAAACATAACGGAGATTGCACGATATTTTTGTCGGAACGGCTATTGCGTCGTCTGTTCGGACTATACGCTGTATCCCGAGGCAAAATTCCCGATATATCTGCGTCAGTGCGCCAAAGCGGTGGCGTTTGCCGCGCGGGAGGCTTTTAGCAACGGCGGCAGCGGAAGAATAATAGTCATGGGGCAGTCGGCGGGCGCATGGATGGCGCTTATGCTGTGCTTCGACGAAGAGTATCTTAAAGACGAGGGCGTTGAACGTGACCGCATTTGCGCATGGATAATCGACAGCGCGCAAACCACATCGCATTACAACGTAATACGTTTCGAACAGTCGCTCTCCCCCAAGGCCCAGCGCATAGATAAGTACGCGCCGCTGTATTATCTGGACGAAAACACGCGTTTTTCGCGCATGCTGCTTATATATTATCAAAACGACATGCCCTGCCGTCCACAGCAAAATCAGCTTTTGTATGCGGTGATAAAAAATTACAATCAGGACGCGGACGTCGAGATGATTTGTTTGCCCGGCACGCATTGCAGCGGCTCTTGCGAAAAACGCAACGGCGTTTATCCCTTTGCCGAAAAGGCGCTTGCGTTTCTGCGCGGAGAAAAGGCGTGAACGCACAGGAAAACGCGCCCGTACGCTGCGAACATACGCTGCCTCCCATATACGACGAAAATTCCAAAGTGCTTATTTTGGGGTCGTTTCCTTCGCCGCGTTCGAGGAAGGAAGGGATGTATTACGCTCATCCGCAAAACCGGTTTTGGAAGGCTCTTGCGGCGGTGCTGGGCGAAAAAGAACCGGTTTCTGCGCAGCAGCGGCGCGAGTTTGCGCTAAAAAAAGGCATAGCGCTGTATGACGTGGCGGAAAGCTGCGACATAAAGGGAGCCGCCGACAGTACCCTTAAAAACGTTAGGCCGGCGGACCTGAGCGTTTTTAAGGCGTGCAAAATACGCAAGGTGTTCGTCACCGGCAAAACCGCGGCGAAATTGTACAAAAAATTTTTCGGCGAGGGCGCCGTAACGCTGCCGTCGCCCAGCCCGGCAAATTGCGCCGTGCCGCTGCAAAAGCTGGTGGAGAGCTATCGCGAAATAGCCGAATATCTGGATGTATAACGCATTTTTATACGCGGCAAAAACTTTAAAAAATTCCGAAAAGCCGCGTTAAAACGCTTGACAAACGTCGGCGATTATATTATTATAATTACTGTTTTTTTAATGGCTCCCTCGTGGAGCGGGCTGGGTAAAACTCGGGCGTTTTTTTTAGGATCACAGTGTGGATCTTAAAAAAAAACGCCCTTTTTTCGTGTTTTGCCACCGAAAAAGCTCAAAAAAGGAGAAGAATTACATGAATCACACAAAGTACGTCTTTGTAACGGGCGGAGTCGTATCGGGACTCGGCAAAGGTATCGTTGCGGCATCGCTGGGCAGATTGCTGCGACAGCGCGGCTATTCGATAGCCGTACAGAAATTAGATCCATACATGAATGTTGACCCCGGCACCATGAACCCGCTGGAACACGGCGAGGTTTATGTCACCGAAGACGGCGCCGAGACCGACCTGGACCTGGGACATTACGAACGTTTTACCGGAGTCAATCTCACAAAATATTCCAATCTTACGTCGGGCAAGGTATTTTACTCCGTCATCGAAAAAGAGCGTA
>USEG01000166.1 GCA_900553555.1 uncultured Clostridia bacterium | reverse complement strand
TTCGGGAGACAGCGCCGCACACGCCACCGTGAGCCCTCCGCCCTGGCTGCCGCCGTGCGCAAACAGCTTGTCCTTATCGCAAAACGGCTGAGCTTTTATTATGTCGGTAAGGCGTACCACATCGAGATATACGTCCTTGTAATACAGATGTTCGCGTCCCTCGGAAAGCCCGCGGACGATAAGCCCCGCCTGTCCCAAAAGTCCCCTGTCGGAGAGGTCGTTGGAGTCTCCCGACTGACTGCGGCAGTTCATGGCAACGACGGCAAAACCGGCGGCGGCAAAAGACAAATCATCGTTTACCGCTCCTATATTGCCTCCCTTCCCGTGGAAACGAAACAATACGGGATATTTTTTTTCGGCCGCGGGACGGGTGACGCGCGCGCTTATCCGACTGCCGTCGGGCGCATAAAAATACAGATTTTCTATTGTATAGTTTTTAAGCTGAACGTTTTCGTAGGGCGTAAATTCGTATTTGCCGTTGAATGCGTGAATATCTTTAAGCTGTTTGTCCCAAAACGCGTCAAAGTCGGCGGGCTTTGGCATACAGCCGAGATAATCGCGTAATTTTTCCTGGGACATATCAAGTATGGGCATGATATTCCTCCTTTTTGCGCGGATTTTCCGCTTGTATATTTGATTATAACATACAAACGGGGGTTTTGCAACTCTTTTGCGGCATAACAACGCGTACTATAAAAATAGCCGCAGCTTTTGTTTGTCATCGGCCGCGCCGGGCTGAAAAATAAAAAAGGGCGCGTCTCCGGGCGGAGACAATTTACCCGCTATTTGTTATATACCGCTACGGCCTTGTATATAATATATTCCCTTTGCCGCCGGGGGGGGGATATTTTGTCGCCGGAAAAACAGTCGCATCCGCCGCGCAAAAGCCGTCGCAAGCGGAAAAATCGTCAATAAAGCAAAGTCGCGCGGCGCGGCACGTTGAAGGCGCTGTCGTGGCAGCCTTTGATGTGAAAGCTGTCGTCGCTGTCGTCGGACACAAGATAAATGCGCTTGTCCTTCCACACGGTGGCGCATTCTTTGGCAAAAAAGCGGCTGGTTATCATGTGCGAGGCAAGGCGGTCGTTGACATATACCAAAGCGCCGCGATACATGTCGTCGGCGAATAAAGTCTTTAGCGACGCCATTATCTTGCGGCACTGGTAGTCGTACGAGCGGGTAAAAGCGTGGCCTTCGCAGTACGGACATTTGTCCAGCAGTACGGTCGACAGCTCTCTTCCGCGTTTTTTGCGCGTGATTTCCACCAGCCCCAGCGACGTCATGTCCACTACTCTCGTCTTGACGCGGTCTTCAAACACCGCTTTTTTAAGCTCATCCATCAGTTTTTCGCGGTTGGCGTCGTCCGCCATATCGATAAAGTCGACGACTATTATGCCGCCTATGTTGCGCAGGCGTATCTGCCGGGCGATTTCGCGCGCCGCCTCCATATTGGTGTTGAAGACGGTGATTTCGTGATTTTCGCAGCCGCAGTACTTGGCGGTGTTGACGTCGATAACCGTAAACGCTTCGGTGTAGCCGAACACCAGCGAGCCGCCCGACGGCAGCTGCACTTTCGGCAAAAGAATCTCATCTATCTGATGCAGAACGTTAAAGTCGGCAAGCATATCGGATTTTTTATCGTAATAGCGTATTCTCTCCGACAGTTTGGGTTGGGTGAGTTTGGCGCTCTCGGCTATCTTATCGCACATGGCGCGGTCGTTGCACACTATCGCCTCGATATTGTCGTTGAACATGTCGCGTATCGAACGATAGACAAGGTCGCCTTCGCTGTATATAAGCGAAACGCCTTCGCTTAGTTCGTAATCGGCTTTGATGCGATCCCACAGCTTTTCGAGACGTTTTACTTCGTCGACAATCTCGCTTTTTTTGGCCTCTTTGCACACCGTGCGCGCTATCAGTCCGCCGCCTTTCGGCTTAACTTTCGTGAGAATCTCCGTCAGCTTGGCGCGGGTGGTTTCGTCCGTAATCTTGATGGATATGCCCACGTAATCTATGGTGGGCGTCATGACGACAAATCGTCCGGCAAGCGAAATGTTTGTGGACAGCCGCGCGCCTTTTGCCGCAGTCGGCTCCTTTGTGGCCTGCACCATGACGTAATCGCCCGGCGACAGAGAAAGCTGCCCCGGCATAACGCCCGCTTCCGACACCATCGAACGGTGCGCAAGCATTTCATCCACCGACAAAAACCCGTTCTTGCCGCCGCCGAAATCGACAAACGCCGATTGCAGTCCCGACAGAATGTTTACA
>USEG01000165.1 GCA_900553555.1 uncultured Clostridia bacterium | reverse complement strand
AAGTAGCGGCCAAATTATTAAAACAAAAGGAGAACAAGTAAATGAACGTTTATCAGAAAAACGATATAGGCGTATTGCTCAAACAAAACGCTTACGCCGGCCGCGGAATAATAGTCGGAACCACTCCCGACGGACAAAACGCCGTCAGCGCGTATTTTATTATGGGCAGAAGCGCCAACAGCCGCAACAGAATATTCGTTGAAGAAAACGGCGCCGTTTTTACGCGGCCTTTCGACGAAAAAAAGGTGGAAGACCCCGCTCTCATCATATATGCCGCAATACGAAAAGCGGACAAAAAACTGATAGTTACAAACGGCGACCAGACGGACACCGTAGTAGACGCGCTTAAAGCGGGGAAAACCTTTGCGGACGCGCTTAAAGGGCGGACTTTTGAGCCCGACGCGCCCAATTTTACGCCGCGTATTTCCGCAATGCTGGACTTTGACGGCGGCTTTAAATACAGCATGAGCATATTAAAGAGCGCCGACGAAAAAGGCGGAGCGTGCTGCCGGTTTTTATACGAATACCCTTCGGTACCGGGACTGGGACACTTTTTGCACACCTATGTTTGCGACGGCAATCCGCTGCCTTCTTTCTCCGGTGAACCCGAACGCATAAGCACGATGGACGACATCGACGACTTTGCGCGGCTGTTGTGGACGTCGCTGGACAAGGACAACAAAATTTCGCTGTATGTGCGCTACACAAGACTGTCGGACGGGAAAGAAGAAAATCGTTTGTTTAATAAGAATATTCAGGAGTAAAAAAATGAAAGAATACGAATTGAAGTACGGATGCAACCCCAACCAAAAGCCCGCGGGCATTTTTATGCGCGACGGCAGCGATCTTCCCGTCGAGGTGTTAAACGGACGCCCCGGATATATCAATTTTCTCGACGCATTAAACGGCTGGCAGCTGGTAAAAGAATTAAAAGAAGCCACCGGACTTCCTGCAGCTGCTTCGTTTAAGCACGTATCTCCCGCGGGCGCCGCGGTGGGCGTCAAATTGCCGGAGCGCCTAAAAAAGGCATGTTTCGTGGACGACGTCGCCGACGCGGATATGTCCCCCATAGCCTGCGCTTACGCACGTGCGCGCGGCGCGGACAGAATGTGTTCGTTCGGCGACTGGATATCTCTGTCCGACGAGTGCGACGCCGTGACCGCATCGCTTATAGCCGGGGAAGTAAGCGACGGCATCATCGCGCCGGGATATACGGACGAGGCGCTTAAAATTCTCAAAGGCAAGCGCAAAGGAGCATACAACATCGTAAAAATCGACCCGGAATACACGCCCGCGCCCGTAGAGACCAAAGACGTATTCGGCATAACCTTCAAACAGGGACGCAACGACTATAAAATAGACGAAACGGCGCTGAGCAACATAGTTACAAAAAACAAAGACCTGCCCGCCGAAGCGAAACGCGACCTTATAGTGGCGCTTATCACGCTCAAATACACCCAGTCCAATTCGGTGTGCTACGCCGTGGACGGTCAGGCGATAGGAGTGGGAGCGGGGCAGCAGTCGCGTATTCACTGCACGCGTCTTGCCGGAGGCAAAGCGGACACATGGTGGCTAAGGCAGTGCGATAAGGTGCTGTCGCTGCCCTTCCTGCCCGATATACGTCGTCCCGACCGCGACAACGCGATAGACGGGTATATCAACAAAAACGAAGAGGACGTGTGCGCCGACGGAGTATGGCAGAAATATTTTACGCACCGCCCCGAACCGCTCAGCGAAGACGAGGCGCGCGCTTATCTCGACGGTATAACGGGCGTATCGCTGGGTTCGGATGCCTTCTTCCCCTTCTACGACAACATACAACGCGCGGCTAAGAGCGGCGTAAAATACATTGCTCAGCCCGGCGGCTCGATAAGAGACCGCGACGTCATCGACTGCTGCGACAAAATGGGCATTACGATGGTGTTTACCGGCATGAGACTGTTCCACCACTGATACAGGAGCGTAAGCGTATGAAAGTAATGGTTATTGGCGGCGGAGGAAGAGAACACGCCGTAATAAAGGCGCTTAGAAAAAACAGCTCGATAGACGAGATTTTCGCTCTTCCCGGCAACGGCGGCATTGCCGAAGACGCGATTTGCGTGGAAACAATTTCTGAAAAATCTTGCGATCATCGCGATCCCGGTGGATACCAGACCCTTTGCATTACCGGTCAACTTGGTAAAGACCGTGATCTCCGCCAGAAGAACACCAATGGAGCCAAGCCCCTTCACAAGCTGTCCGAAATCGAGACTACCGAGATCCTTACAGGCAGATGCC
>USEG01000164.1 GCA_900553555.1 uncultured Clostridia bacterium | reverse complement strand
CTACCGACGGGGATGCCGACGGCGCGCAGGACGGCCTCGCGATAAACTACTATACGCAGAAGTACGGCGCCCTGGACATGATAAACATCGAACTGTATTTTACAAACGAACAGGTAAGGCTCATCAACGAGTCGTCTTCCGACAGCTATACCTTGTCCGACTATTACAACGAGTTCGCGTCGCTTTTCTGCGTGCCCGAACTGTGTTCGTACGAGTCCGACGCAAACGGACTGAGCATCACGCTTTATATTACGACGCTCTATCAGTCTTACGCCGCCGGCGCCGGCACTTACGACGTAAAGCGGGACAGCAGCTGGTTTAACGTGCATTACGAGCTTAAATACACCAACCCGCTCACCACCCTGGCAGACCTTATTCGCAGCTATTATGAAAATCCCGGCATTGCCGCGGGCGACGAACGCCTTACATGGCAATACGCATTTGCCGCCGGACTGGCGGTAAACGGGACGACGCTTTTGAGGTCGGCGTACGACATATTTCCTGCGCTAAAAAATTACGGCATATCGAGCGCGTCTACATTCAATATGGCTTTGCCGCGCGGAGCGGAAAAATCCAGCGGATCGATAGTCGTTTACAACAACGCCGAATATTATTCCTGGCAAAAGGACGCGCAGGAAATAACCTATTCTTATTTTGTGCCCAATACGACGGGCTGGGCGGCAACGCTTCTCATAGTCGTGCTGGTGGTCGTGGCGATTTTGCTGGCCGTATTCTGGAAGAGCCGGTCGCGCGTTGAATTCTTCGACGGCAACAATCCCGTCCTAAAGAGCCGTTACACCGCGAAAGTGCCTTACAAGCTGCTGGAAACGGACAACAGAATAAAGGGCGAAATATCCTATCGCAAAAATCCCGATGCGGCAAATTCGGACGAAAATTCCCGAAAAACGGAAAACGGCGTAAACGACGGCCCGATAGATATCTTCGATGACGATACCGCTGCGCAAACGGCAGACGCGCCCGCGGATATATTCGCGGGACTTGACGACGCGCCTAAAAGCGGCGAAGGAAATACGGAACCGCCGAACGATGCGCCTAAAAGCGGCGAAGAAAATACGGAACCGCCGAGTGCCGCGCCCGAAAACGGTGAAAACAAGGACGGCGACGACCGCCGCGAATAGATAGGCGCCGGGAAAATGATGCGACGAAAAGGTAAACTACAACAAGAGGAAGTTGACAAACAATATGAAAGAATATATTCGCAATGTCGCAATAATCGCCCACGTCGACCACGGCAAGACCACGCTTGTCAACGAGATGTTAAAACAGGGCGGCGTTTTCCGTTCCAACCAGGTGGTCATGGACAGAGTAATGGACTCCAACGATTTGGAGCGCGAGAGGGGCATCACCATTCTTGCGAAAAACACGTCGGTAAAATACGGCAACTATAAGATAAACATTGTCGACACGCCCGGGCACGCGGATTTCGGCGGCGAAGTGGAGCGCATATTAAAGATGGTCAACGGCGTAGTGCTGCTGGTTGACGCTTTTGAGGGCACCATGCCGCAAACGCGCTTTGTGCTGAAAAAGGCGCTCGAACTCAATCATCCGGTGGTGGTGGTAATAAACAAAATCGACCGCCCCGACGCTCGGCCCAAAGAAGTGGTGGACGAAGTGCTCGAACTTTTTATGGAGCTGGGCGCCAGCGACGAACAGCTTGACAGTCCCATAATTTATTGCAGCGCTCGCAAAGGCGTCGCAAGTTTAAGACCCGACGAGGAGGGGGAAAATCTAATACCTTTATTCGAGGCGATAGTCCGCAACATTCCCGCTCCCACGGGCGACGAAAACGCTCCTGTACAGATGCTGATAAGCGCGCTGGACTATTCGGATTACGTCGGTTCCATCGGAATAGGCAGGATAGAGCGAGGCATGCTTGTGCAAAACCAGCAGGTGGTGCTTACAAACTTCCATTCCGATCGCCAGATACGCACCAAAGTGACGAATATATACCAGTTCGAGGGGCTCAACAGGGTGGCGGTGGAAAGCGCCTCCGCCGGCGACATAGTGTGCGTCAGCGGCCTGGAAGACGTAAAAATCGGCGACACGCTCTGTTCGCCCGATGACGTAACGCCCATCGAGTTTCCCAAGATAAGCGAACCCAGCGTCGAGATGACTTTTCTTGTCAACGACAGTCCTTTTGCCGGCAAGGAAGGCAAGTTCGTCACCTCCCGGCATTTGCGCGCCCGTCTTTACAAGGAGGCGATAAAAGACGTCAGCATACGCGTTTCGGACGGGGACACCAGCGAATCTTTCAAA
>USEG01000163.1 GCA_900553555.1 uncultured Clostridia bacterium | reverse complement strand
CATTATAGACTATTTGACAGACAATGCCAGCGCCGACGCGGAGACTTTGCGTTTGTCGCTCCGTCTTGACGATAAGGATACTCGTCTTTTGTTGGACAGTTTGCTTTCCGAAAACGTCGTCGAGGTGTTTTTGTCCGGCGGAAAGATTTGTTACAGGCTTAAATATTGACAAAACGGACGTCGTGGCGGATGTTATATAAAAATTGCATAACGCTATATCTTGCGGCAAATAGTCCTTGACAATGAGCCGCCTTTTTTGCTACAATAATTATGCGGTCTTTCCTTTTAAGGAAGGCTTTACGGAGGACAAATGAACGATATAGATCAATTGATGGCTTTCGACAGCGAGGTGGGCGCCGCAGTCGGCAAAGAACTGGAAAGACAGCGCCACAACATCGAACTTATTGCTTCCGAAAACATAGTGTCAAAAGCGGTACTGTTAGCGGCAGGAACGGTTTTGACCAATAAATATGCGGAAGGTTATCCCGGAAGGCGGTATTACGGCGGCTGCGAATACGTCGATATAGTCGAGAATATTGCCATCGAACGGGCGAAAAAGCTGTTCGGTGCCGAACATGCCAACGTTCAGCCCCATTCGGGAGCGAACGCCAACCTGGCGGCCTTTTTCGCGCTGGTTAATCCCGGCGATACGGTGATGGGATTAAGTCTTGCCCACGGCGGACATTTATCGCACGGATCTCCCGTCAACATATCGGGCAAATATTTCAACATAGTAAGCTACGGCGTTTCGGCGGACAAAGAGACGATAGATTATGACGAGATGTGCGACCTGGCGGTAAAGCACAAGCCAAAACTGATAATAGCCGGCGCCAGCGCATATTCGCGCACGATAGACTTTGCGCGCGTCCGTGAGATAGCCGACAAAGTAGGTGCGTATTTAATGGTGGACATGGCGCACATAGCCGGACTTGTGGCGGCAGGGCTGCATCCTTCGCCCGTCCCCTATGCCGACGTCGTCACTACGACAACGCACAAGACGCTGCGCGGACCGAGAGGCGGACTCATTCTGTGTCGCGGCGAATTGGCCGCGAAAATAGACAAAGCCGTGTTTCCCGGCGTACAGGGCGGACCGCTCATGCACATAATCGCGGCAAAAGCGGTGGCGTTCGGAGAGGCGCTTAAACCGCAGTTCAAACAATACCAGCAAAACGTCATAGCCAACGCAAAACAGTTGTGCGAAAGTCTGAAAGAAGAGGGTTTTCGCATTGTGTCGGGCGACACCGACAACCATCTGATGCTTATCGATCTGCGCCCCTTCGGAGTAACGGGCAAACTGATGGAAACACGCCTTGACGAAGTGCATATCACAGTCAACAAAAACGCCATACCCGGTGATCCCGAAAAACCTTCGCTTACAAGCGGAATAAGAGTGGGCACGCCCGCCGTCACGACGCGCGGGTTCGGGCGGGAAGAGATGCGGCTTATTGCCGGCTGGATCAAAAAGGCAGCGACGGATTTTGAGACCGAAAAGGAAAATATAACGCGAGAAGTTATTGCTTTGTGTAAAAAATACCCGATATACGAGGATTGAGGAGATAAAAATGAAGTACAAAACCGACATCGAAATTGCTCAGAGCACGACGCTTAAACCCATTGTTAAAGTTGCCGAAACGGCGGGAATATCGGAAGATTATCTCGAACAGTACGGTAAGTATAAGGCAAAGGTGGATTTATCGCTGCTGAAAGAAAAGACAAAAAAAGGAAAACTCATATTGGTTACCGCCATTACCCCCACGCCTGCGGGAGAAGGAAAGACGACAACGACCATAGGTCTTGCCGACGGACTGAGAAGAATAGGAAAAAAATCTATTCTTGCGCTAAGAGAACCTTCCCTGGGTCCGGTGTTCGGCATAAAGGGAGGAGCGGCCGGCGGCGGCTATGCGCAGGTGGTGCCCATGGAGGACATCAATCTGCATTTTACCGGCGATTTCCACGCAATAGGAGCGGCAAACAATTTGCTGGCGGCAATGCTGGACAACCACATTTATCAGGGCAACGCGCTCAATATAGATCCGCGCAAAATCACATGGAAACGCTGCGTTGACATGAACGACCGTCAGCTTCGTAATGTAGTAGACGGACTTGGCGGAAGAACAAACGGTATGCCTCGTGAAGACGGATATGATATCACAGTTGCATCTGAGATCATGGCAGTTCTCTGTCTTGCAAGCGACATCAAAGACCTGAAAGAAAGATTATCCAAAATCATCATCGGATATACATACGGCAAAGTTTCCGAGCAGAAACCGGTAACAGCAGGAGATCTTCATGCAGAGGGTGCTATGACAGCACT
>USEG01000162.1 GCA_900553555.1 uncultured Clostridia bacterium | reverse complement strand
GTTTATATCCCGTTTGAAAAATACGGTTTTATAGAACATCTCAAAAATCCCGACGAACTTAGAAGAATAATCTTATCGACGGGCAATTTCGGAATAGTGGTATTTTTTCTCATCAATTTGGCGTCGGTAATAATATTGCCTGTGCCCGCGTCGCTGCTGGTAGTGGTGGGCGCGCTGGTTTACGGTCCGTGGAAGACGTTTTTTATAAGCGCTTCGGCGACGTTTGCGGGGTCGCTCGTATGCTTTTATCTCGGGCGCAAGCTGGGCAAAAAATTGCTGTATTGGCTGTTCGACCGCAAAAAAGTGGACAAATACGCCGCCTTGTTGGGCAAAAAAGGCAAGGCGCCGTTTGTCATGATGATGTTTTTGCCCTTTTTTCCCGATGACCTAATATGCATAACGGCGGGCATGACCGACATGGGTTTCCGCTTTTTCGCCATATCCGTGGCTATTGCCCGTACGGCGTATATTTTCATCGTCAGCTTTCTCGGCAGCGGCGAAATAATACCCTTCAGGGGATGGGGCATCGCAGTATGGATAGCTATTTTCGCGCTTTGCGTCTTTTTGTCATGGTTTATCAACAAAAAGATATCCGCTCGTGAAAAATCTGCCGTCGTTTACGGCGAAAAGAGCGGCGCCGATACGGGCGAAAAAAGCGACTCGTCCGACGCTCCCGAAAGCGGACAAAGTGCCGCCGTGGAAGTCAATGACGCCAAAACAGTCGGAGCTCAGCCTGCCGGCGAACTTACCGCCTCCGAACATGCCGATGACGTAAATTCTGCCGATAAAGATTAGCTGTCGCCGGCTGCATATTAAAGGCGGCCGCTTTTAAGCGGCGGAAAAAAATGCCCGTTTTGACGCATGCTCAAAAAGCAATTAGAGCGGTCTATTGCGCCGCTGCTTTTTTATATTAAGCGTTTAATTTTGATAGAAAAGACATTATTTGCCCAAAAAGGCGGTAATGTCTTTTTTTTCGCCAAAAAACACAAGTTAAAATAAAGTCGGCGGGAGGGAGAGATTATGATAATCGGAAACGAAATAGACGGCACAATGTACGTCAGACTTGCCGGCGAGCTGGACGACCGGACGGCGCCGGAAATGCGCAGGCAGCTGGACGAAATTATCGAGCGCGCGCGGTTTTATAAATTTGTATTTGACCTTTCGCGCCTGGAATTTATGGACAGCACCGGAATAGGCGTTTTGCTGGGCAGGTACAAAAAACTCGAATTGCGCCGCGTTCCGGCGTATATCATGCGACCCGATAAAAGCGTTGACAAAGTGCTGACGCTGTCGGGCATTTACAAACTGATGCCAAAATTATGACGGAGGGGCAACATGGATAATTTTATGGAACTTAAAGTAAACGCCGTTGCAGAAAACGAAGCGTTCGTGCGCAATACAGTCGCCGCTTTTTGCGCCGAGGCGGATCCGTCCGCCGAAATGATAGGCGACATCAAAACGGCGGTGTCGGAGGCCATATCCAACTGTATCGTCCACGCCTATAAAAACAAAGGCGGCGTGGCGGTGATAAAGGCAACGCTTTCGGGCGGCGCCGTACATATCGAAATAACCGACAACGGCGGCGGAATTGCCGACATCGAAAAGGCCCGCGAGGCTTACTTTACCACCGATGCGGCGGGCGAACGCGCGGGTATAGGTTTTACGATAATGGAGGCGTTTATGGACGAATTGAGAGTCGAAAACAATGCAGCCGGCGGACTGAGCGTGTTTATGGACAAAAAACTTGCGTGAGGCGGGACCGTTTTGCTGGACAGAGAAACCACCGAAAATTTAATAAAGGCGGCTCAGGCTGGTGACGGAGCGGCAAAAACGCGGTTGCTGCAAGAAAATTCTCCGCTGATAAAGTGCGTTGTCAAGCGTTTTCGCGGCAGGGGAGTAGAGTACGACGATTTGTATCAGTTGGGTTCTATCGGAATGTTAAAGGCCATCGAGCACTTCTCGCCCCAATACGGCGTAAAGTTTTCCACCTATGCCGTGCCCATGATCATAGGTGAAGTCCGCCGCCATTTGCGGGACAACAACAGCCTTCGCGTAAGCCGCTCCATACGTGATACCGCCTACCATGCTCTGCAAATACGCGCCCGGCTCATGGATGAATCCGGGCAGGAGCCTCATATCAGCGATATAGCAAAGGCAATGGACGTTTACAAGGACGGCATGACGCGCGAAGAAGCCGCCGACGCTGCCGTAAAGGCCGTAAAGGAACTGTCTATACGCGTAGGCATACCGCAGCATTTGCGCGACCTGGGCAAAGGTATCACCGAAGCCGACCTGCCTCGCCTTGCCAAGGCTGCAATGGCCG
>USEG01000161.1 GCA_900553555.1 uncultured Clostridia bacterium | reverse complement strand
AACCGTTTCGCCGTGCGCGATGGCGCATCCGACGCAATGCATACCCAGCTGTGTGAAAACACCTGCTATTTCGGGATTTAACTGAATAACTTCGCTTATTGTCATATCTTTGTCTATTGTCATGATAATTCTCCTTTTTCGCGCGGATTTTTATTCTTTTGCGCGTCATATAGTTTAACGCAATATCGCCGTTTTGTCAACTTTTTTAACGCTTTTTTATTTTATCGGCGCAAGAACGCCCGCCGCGTCAAAAAGCAAGCCGCGCCGCGTCGAAAGAATTTGGCTAAAAGTCACGGCGACATCGCTCTTTACCCGGAAAAAAGCGCCTACATATTCTCGTTATGGCAGACGGCGGCGTCGCGATACCGCCCGACTAGCTTTTTCTGCATATCGCCCGCTCCCATAAGCGCCACGCAGTCAAAACTGTTTGTAAGACGCAAAAATTCTTCAAACAAATCTTTTTCGTCCACGAAAACACAGTCGCAGCTGTCTTTGCTAAGCCGATAAATGAGCTTGTCGTCGCCGGTTTTTTCCCTTGCGGCAAACGTGTCGGTAAATATCACTTTGTCCGCCGCGGAAAAAGCGGTAGCAAACCGCCCCGCCAAAGCCTTTGTCCTCGAATATGTGTGCGGCTGGAATATCACCGCCAATTTTTTGTATTGTCTTTTAAGAGCCGCTATGCGTTCGCTTATCTCGGCCGGGTGATGGGAATAATCGGATACTACGACGCATTTTTCCGTACGCAACACTATCTCTCCGCGCCGCTTGACACCGCAAAACCGCTCTATTCCCCTTTTTATATCCTTATAATCTATGCCGGCGGTATAGGCTGCCGCAATGGCCGCCGCAGCGTTTTTGATGTTAAACGGTTCGGAAAAGCGCGGAAAAAATTCTCCCGCGGGGTGTCCGCGGTAAGTCAGTTCAAAGCCGTTTGCCCGCGGATGCACGACATAGTCGCACCGCTCCGAAAAGCCGTAACTTATGCCCCGTTTCATTATCTTGGCGCATATAGCGTCGTCGCCGCTGTATATCACCGTGCCTGCGCAGGAGACAAACGCCATAAACGCCGCCGTGACGTCTCTTATATCCTTATATGTGTCGGGATGGTCAAAGTCGATGTTGGTGATTATCGCGATGTCCGGGCGCAGCTTCAAAAAACTGCGTCGGTATTCGCACGCTTCGGTAATAAAAACTTCTTTTTTCCCGTCTGCAAGGCCGGGCGTAAAATCAAACGCGTATTCCCCGCCCAAATGCACGGTGGGACGACGGACGGCAAACGTCTCGCCCGTCATGGCGGTAACGGTGGTCTTGCCGTGGCAGCCCGCCACCGCCGCACATGTCAAACTGACGCGCCACAAACGCCAAAAAGTCGGACCGCTCCATTGTGGGAACGCCGATTTTTTTGGCATACGCCAGCTCCTCGTTATCTTCGGGCACGGCGCCCGAATACACGACGAGGTCTTTTCCCGTTATGTTGTTTTTGTCATGGCCTCCCGTAACAAGGTCGGACCCCGTGACGGAAAAGCCCAGCTGAACCGCAATAGCGGCAAGCGCCTTCATACTAACGCCCTCGGCGCCTATAAAATGTATCTTCATACATATTATATATGGCACATAGCGGCAAAAAGGCACTATAAGGCGCAATTGTTATACGGGCGCCTCAGCCGAAAGACGTCACTGCGCCTGCTCGGCAACCGTCGCCTTTACTTTTTCGAATTCTTCCAAAACGGCCTTTTTTATCATTTCGCGCGTTTCGGTATTCAAAGGATGGACGATATCCTTGTATTCGCCCTCAGGCGTTTTTTTGCTGGGCATTGCGATAAAATAATCTTCGTTGCCTTCCAGAATTTTGACGTCATGTACGACAAAACAATTGTCGATGGTAACAGACGCCACCGCCTTTAATTTTCCATCATCTTTTTTTACCAGTCTTACACGTACTTCGGTAATGTTCATAGCCCCTGACCTCGTTATAATGATATAGCATTTCCATGCTGTCGAAATTATTATAGCATACTTATAAAAAAATTGCAATAGTTTTCCGAAAAGAAACAATATTTTTTATAAATTGCCCGTATTTTACCATGTTATTAGCCGTATATAATACAAAAACCGCTTATTTTTTTGCCGAAACGGCATCCGTGCGCCGGCATTTCGCGGGACAATAAGCCGCGTTTACATAAAAAAGAGCGCCGCCAAAGGGCAGAGCTCTTAAAAAATTCGCAAAGATAGGCAGCAAACCGGCGTAAACAAATTTTATCTGCCGCCTTGTTTTTTATCCTTGCAGTTTTTATTTTCGCAATAACAGCAGCCGCCGCAGCAGGATTTTCCGCT
Source organism: uncultured Clostridia bacterium (assembly GCA_900553555.1). Lineage (GTDB taxonomy): Bacteria > Bacillota > Clostridia > Christensenellales > Pumilibacteraceae > Neoclostridium > Neoclostridium roslinense. The sequence goes on along the minus strand of USEG01000161.1, from coordinate 15 downwards.
TCTGCGACGCTTGAC
>USEG01000160.1 GCA_900553555.1 uncultured Clostridia bacterium | reverse complement strand
ACCGATATCACCGGCACAATCGAATTGCCCGCCGGCGTCGAAATGGTTATGCCCGGCGACAACGTCGATATGACGGTTACGCTTATCGCTCCTATCGCTGCTGAAAAAGGATTGCGTTTCGCTATTCGCGAAGGCGGCAGAACCGTTGGTTCGGGCGTTATTTCCGAAATCATCAAATAAGTTTATTTACAAAAAAAAGCCTCGGATGCGATTCCGGGGTTTTTTTATAAAATAAACTCTTTGGAAAAAAATCATTTGCCGTCCGTTACGTCGGAGGAAGATACGCTTTGCACATGCCTACTTGCGCGCTTTTTGCGCCGCTCGATAAAATTGCCGTACCAGTATTTGCTGAAATCATACAGGTCGTCTATCGTATTTTCGGACGCGTCACGGCAGCACTTGACGTATTCGAACATAAAGCCCTCAATAAAGGAATTTACTTCAAGAGTGATAAACTCGCGCTCGACTATCTCGGGCGACGCATTGATGATTTCAATGATTTTGTTGGCGGCAAGGCGCATGAACTTTTGCATAATCATTACAAAATCGTTGGATTTGCACAACATTCTGTATATCTCGTCGTTGCGCTTGATATATTCAAACATAAGATCGATAAATTTACCGGTGTTGGTGGAGGCAATTAGCTCGGCGTTGCTGAAAAAAAGCGATATTAGTTCGTTTTCATAATCTTCAGCTACGGCATATATATCGTCGTAATGCGAATAAAACGTACCGCGGTTTATGTCCGCCCGCCGCACCAATTCGCTGACGGAAATTTTTGCCAGTTCCTTTTTTTCTGACAGCATCTCCGCAAAAGTTTTTTTGATAATATTGCGCGTTTTCTGCGATGAATGATTGGCGTTTTTTACTTTCATGTGACACTCCCTTAAACAATTGACCCGGTTTTGTCGAAATTTCGTCGACGCAATAGTATTTGTACTTGTTTTTTTCGGTAAATATATTATAATTCATCAGTGTTGAAATGTCAACAGTGTTGAAAATTTTTTCAAGGAGCATTGCGATGAATGTCATCGAAGTCGACAATCTTACAAAAGATTATGGTTCGAGAAGAGGCGTCTTTGACATAAGCTTTTACGTCGGGGAAGGCGAAGTTTTCGGCTTTTTGGGTCCTAACGGCGCCGGAAAGTCCACGACGATAAGGCATCTCATGGGGTTTTCGCGCCCCGACAGAGGCAAGACGACCATTTTCAATAAGCCCACTTTCAGCAAATATTATGAGATTTTGTCCGACGTCGGGTACATACCCGGCGAGATTGCGCTGCCTTCAGGCCTTACGGGCAAACAGTTTATTGCCATGATGCAGTCAATGCAGGGCAAAAAAAACGATGAACAGCTTAAAAAAATGCTGGATATGTTCGAGCTGAACGACGAAACGCTGCAAGAAGATACCAAGCACATGAGCCTGGGCGTAAAGCGCAAACTGGCAATAGTGGTGGCCTTTATGCACGACCCCGACGTGCTTATTTTAGACGAACCTACCAGCGGACTTGATCCCGTTATGCAGGAGATTTTTGTCCGGTATATCCGCAGCGAAAAACATCGCGGCAAGACAATTTTGCTGTCGAGCCACATTTTTTCGGAGATAGACTCAACCTGCGACCGTATCGCCATAATAAAGGACGGGTATATTGTCAGTCAGTTTGCGGCGACGGATCTTAAGCACGCATCGCGTAAATTTTACAGCGCCAGGTTTGCTGCCGCCGAAGCCGCAGACAAATGCGCAGCTGAGCTACGGCAAATTAAATCGGCGCAGAATGTAATAACAAGAGACGACGGCGTCAATTTTATGTTAGACGACGCCGATATCAACGCGGCCATAAAAATTATCGCCCCGCTGTCGCCGATATATTTCGGCAACCGCCGCGAAAGCCTGGAAGATTACTTTATGAAATTTTACAAGGAAGAGGGCAATTTCGGAGGTGCGCTCAAATGAAAGAAGTGATAAAACTGGAGGCACTGACGAAAGATTACGGGCGCGGTCGCGGTATATTCGACTTGAACTTTTCGATAAACGAAGGGGAAATGATAGGCTTTGCCGGCACAAACGGCAGCGGCAAAACCACCACCATACGCAGCATCATGGGATTTATTAAGCCCACGTCCGGACACGCGTCGGTTTTGGGCATGGAATCATGGAGCAATGCCAGCGAAATTGCCAAAAACATAGGATATGTTCCGGGTGAAATCGCCTTTCCCGATTTGCCCACGGGAATTGATTTTTTGAAATGCCAGGCGGAGTTTCTGGGCGTAAAAGACATGAGTTACGCCAATACGCTGATTGAGAAATTGCAGCTCGATCCGCGCGCCAACTTAAAGCGCATGAGCAAAGGCATGAAGCAAAAAACCGCGCTGGTGGCGGCGC
>USEG01000159.1 GCA_900553555.1 uncultured Clostridia bacterium | reverse complement strand
CCCGACATGCCGCCCGCCCGCAAAAAGAAGGCTTTCGGCAGGGTGGAATTTACCGAAAGCGCGCTGCTTACCGACAACCTCGGCGCATTGTCCTCGCCGCATTTTTCCAACGTGCCCGGCTGCATGGAAAGTTACGGCGTGGGTTACGGCTATATCGCCTACGAAACGACGCTAAACCGCGACTACAAAGACAGCACGTTGTGGTTTGAAAGTCTGGGCGACCGCGCCCAGGTGTACGTCAACGACGCGCTGTGCGGCATAGTGTACGTCAACGACGACAAGCCGGAAGTAAAATTTTCGGCGTCGGCGGGCGACAAGCTGTTTATTCTCGTCGAAAATATGGGCCGCGCCAACTTCGGCTCCAAGATGATGCGAAAAAAGGGAATAGCCGGCAGGTGCCTTATAGACAGCAAAATACACTTCAATTGGACGGTCTATCCGCTGCCCATGGACAATCTGGACAAGCTGTGCTTTAAGCCCGCTAAGCCCGGGCGCGCCATGGCATTTTATCGCGGAACATTCACGGCCGACGAGCCGGCGGACACGTTTTTGTCCACGGAAGGCTTTACGAAAGGCTTCGTGCTCGTCAACGGCTTTAATATAGGCAGATATTGGAAAGCGGGTCCGCAAAAGCGGCTTTTTGTGCCGGCAAGCGTCATAAAGCCCGGCAAAAACCAGGTGGTGCTGTTCGAGTCCGACGCCCTTCCCGATGATGCGGCGGTGACTTTTATGTCTCAGCCCGATCTTGGCTGAGCGGCGCTTTTTACCCCCGGTCGTCGGCGATGTTTTACCTCCAAGCGCAATAACGTCGCTTAACAGAGTTTTTACCACGGCCGAGCGCCCATAACGCAATAAAGCGGCTGTCCGCGCCATTTATGCGGCCATGCCGCCGCAGCTAAGGAGTACGAATAAGGACAAATCTCAATAATATCGCGAGGCGAAACACATGAAATCTATCAATTCCCCCGAACTGGACGAATTATTCCGCGTCATTCTGTCGCTTAAAGACGGCGGCGAATGTTACGCCTTTTTTTCCGACCTTTGCACGATAAAGGAAATGCTGGATATGGCGCAGCGTTTTCAGGTGGCGAAACAGTTGGAAGAAGGCCGCAGCTATACCGACATTTCCGAAAAGACGGGTGCAAGCTCGGCCACCATCAGCCGTGTCAACCGCTGTCTTAAATACAGCGACGGCTATCGTCTGGCTTTGGATCGCCATAAAGCCGAGGAGGACGGCAAATGCAATCGGTAACGCACCTGTTTTTCGATGTGGACGACACTATTTTCGATTTCGACAAGTGCGCAGCCGACTCCATCGCCAAAGCGTTTGAAAAATTCGGTCTAAAATACGACGACAGCGTCTTTTGCGCCTTCAAGCGCATTAACTCGGATTTTTGGCGGCGCATCGAAAAGGGCGAGATAGACCGTGCGTATTTGGCGCGCCATCGTTTTGACGCATTGTTTAAGGAGATAGGCGTCGACTTTCCCGGACCGGTGTTCGAAACGGAATTCCGCGCCAACTTACATTCATCCTGCATAGAAGTGGAGGGAGCGGCGGAGGTTATACGCGTCCTGCACGGCAGATACAAACTCTTTGTCGCCAGCAACTCTTTCTACGCCCAGCAGCACAACAGGCTCGCTCTTGCCGGAATTGCCGATTGTTTCGACGCGATTTACGCCTCCGAGGACATAGGCGCAAGCAAGCCGTCGCCCGAATTCTTTAAGAAAATAATGCGTTTGGCGCAGGTGGACGACGCGCGGAGGGCAATGATGATAGGCGACTCGCTTACGGCGGATATTGTCGGGGCCGCAAGCGTCGGGATGCGCTCGTGCTGGATAAAAAAGTGCCCCCCCGATAAAATTCCGGACTATGTCGACTTGCACATCGACGATATACGTTTGCTGCCTGATTTACTTAAAACTCTCTGATTTCTTTCAAAAATAAGCAAAATATAGTACTATGTGTGACGTAGTACTATATTTTATTATCAAAAGCCCGCGCAAACTATTTGGCGATTTTTATTGCATTTTCATTTTATTTACATATACAAAGCGTATAATAAACGCGAAAATAAGCAGAATTTTCGGAGTTTGCGGCATGAAAATTTTAAGATATATAGGTACGCTCATGTCGGCGGCGCTTTTACTGTGCATAGCGTCGTCGTGCGGCAGCGGCACTTCCGGTTCGTTTACGGGCGCGGAGGACACGCTGGGCATGACTACCGAAATGCCGGCCGAGCCGACAGTGTACGAGCCCGTCCGCACATATGATTTAATACAAAGCATAGATTTTCCCGACAGCGACTTTGAGCTTTTCGGTTGGGACTACGACGAAAACGGAGCGTATTATTGCAGCGACGTAGTGCTCGCCGACGGCAACTCTTTCG
>USEG01000158.1 GCA_900553555.1 uncultured Clostridia bacterium | reverse complement strand
TCGCTGAGCGTCCTTTTAAGATTGGCGACTATGCCTCTTCCGGTATCGCACAGCGTTCCGTCGAAGTCGAATATCGCGGTATCGTATTTTTTTATTGTGTTCATAACTTTCCTTTTGCGATTACTTTTTTTGCGGCTTGTAGCTGTCTTTAAGACCCACCACGCGGTTAAAGGCGTACTTGCCGTCCTTGGTGTCCTTGCAGAAATATCCCTGTCTCATAAATTGGAAAGATTGCAGCGGCTTGGCGTTTGAGAGATACATTTCGCCCTTAGCCTTGTAGTCGACGCGCGAGGCGGTATTCATGCGCTGCGAAAAATCTTCGTGCACGCCGTCGTACGGCAGCAGCAGATAGTCGTAAACTCTTGCGTCTATGTCCACGCAGTTTTTCTTGTCCACCCAGTGAATGACGCCCTTGGCCTTTATGCCCGAATTGTCTTCTCCCGAATGCGTGCCCTCCACGATCTCGGCAAAGACGCGGCGGACTTGTCCGTCCTCTTCCTCGTATCCGGTGCATTTGACGATGTACGCGCCTTTAAGACGAATGTACGCGCCCACGGTCATGCGCTTGTATTTGGGCGGCGGAACGACGGCAAAGTCGTCCTGCTCGATGTAAAGCGTATTGGAAAAGGAAATTTTTCTCATGCCCTTTTCCGGCTGGTTGGGATTTATTTCAAAGTCGACAAGCTCCGAATAGTCGTCGCCGCGGTTTGTGATTATCAGTTCGAGCGGCTGCATAACCACCATGACGCGTTCGGCGGTGACGTTGAGTTCGTCGCGTATGCAGCTTTCCAGCTGACCGGCCTCCACTTCGCTGTTGGCTTTCGCAACGCCTATTCTCTCGCAGAAATCCCTTAGCGACGACGGCGTATAGCCTCTTCTTCTCAGCCCCGCGATGGTGGGCATACGGGGATCGTCCCAGCCGTCCACAAAACCTTCGTCCACCAATTTTTTGAGGTAGCGCTTGCTCATTATCGTGCGCTCTATGTTAAGCCGCGCGAATTCGTACTGGTGGGGTGCGGGATCAAATTCGCACTCGCGTATCACCCAGTCGTAAAAGGGGCGGTGATCTTCAAATTCCAGCGTGCATATAGAATGCGTTATGTGTTCGACGGCGTCCTCTATCGGATGTGCGAAGTCATACAGCGGATAAATGCACCACTTATTGCCCTGGCGATGGTGTTCGGCGTGCAGAACGCGGTAAATTATGGGATCGCGCATATTGATGTTGGGCGAAGCCATGTCTATTTTTGCCCGCAGAACCAGCGCTCCGTCGCCCACCAGTCCGTTTTTCATGTCGTCAAACAGCTGCAGACTCTCCTCTATCGGGCGGTTGCGGTTTTTGCTTTCCACGCCCGGCTGCGTAAGAGTGCCGCGCATTTCCTTCATCTGTTCGGGCGTCACGTCGTCGACGTAAGCCTTGCCCTTTTCGATGAGCTTGACGGCGCACTTGTACATAGTGTCGAAATAATCGGACGCATAATACACGTCGCCCTTCCAGCCCAGCCATTCGACATCGGCGATAATGGACCGGACAAACTCGTCGTCTTCCTTTACGGGATTGGTGTCGTCAAAGCGCAGGTTGCACTTGCCGCCGTATTTAAGCGCCGTTCCGTAATAGTTAAGGCAGATGGACTTGGCGTGTCCTATGTGCAGATAGCCGTTGGGTTCGGGCGGAAAACGGGTAACGACGCCGCTTATTCTGCCCTCGGCCAAATCTTTTTCTATAATCTCTTCAATAAAATTGGACATAAACTCCCTCCGTAAACCTTGTCCGCAAGACGTATAAACGCCGCGTCAAAAAATTACTGCGCCGAAAATGCCGCCTGTGCTTTTATACGCGCCGGCTCATTTGGCGCCGTGAGCCCCGCACTGCGACGGAAAGACGATAAGCTGCGATTTCTGCCTCATTCCGCCGTCCGTTTCCGCAAAACCCAGCGTCTTAAAATACGGATCGACATACGAAACCGCCACTTCGTCAAACTGCTGCGTCAGCAAAAACACCACGCTTCTAAGCATAAAATCGCGGCAGGACTGCGCCTTTTTAACGGGCGCCAGCTGTTCGCGGACAATGGTGTTGCCCTTTACGACAACTTCACCCAGAATCTGCTGCTCGTACGCCTGGTACACCGCGGTTCCGTCTTTTTCAAACACTTTTTTCACCGTGATCATAACAATACAATTTTAATATTTTCTCATAAAAAAGTCAATCGCTTTAAGCGGCAATGCCCGTTTATGCGGCAAAAAAACTCACAGTTCGGACAAATACAGCACGTCGACGTCGTTGTCGTCGAAAAGTTCCAGCCTGTCGAGCGCTATTATTTTCAATTTTTGGCTGTGCGCCAGCGCCACCACGTTTTCTATTTCGCTAAGCGTCGGGTCGCCGTTGGCAAACTTTATGTCGGCCCTTTTTTTAAGCTCCAT
>USEG01000157.1 GCA_900553555.1 uncultured Clostridia bacterium | reverse complement strand
CGTTATTGACCGGCGTATGCTTGTATGCCGTCAATGGCTAAAAAATATTATCGCTAAGGAGAATAAAATTGATAATAACGACTGATTGGTTGAATGAATTGGATCTTAACGACACTACTGTGCTGGCGGAAAGCATAGCGCGGCTGTTGGACGCAAAAAAAGCCAAAGACGTCACAATTGTGGATATAAAAGGCAAGACCATAATAGCCGATTATTTTGTCATTGCCAGCGCGTCGTCCACGACGGCGGTAAGAGCGCTGGTCGATTATGTGTGCGAAGAACTTGAAAAACGCAATATTCCCGCCTGTCATCGCGACGTAGATCCCAAGTGGGCGGCAATAGATCTCGGCGGCGTCATAATGCACGTGTTTTACGACGAATTGCGCGAGTTTTATTCGATAGAGCGTCTTTGGGCGGACGGAACAAACATAAAAAGATTTAAGGACGCCGATTGATGGAAGTTCAGATAAACATATTTTTGCAGCAGTTTTCCAACAACTTTCTGGACAAGCTTAATCTTCTTATCACCAACATAGGAGACGAAATATTTTTTCTTGTTGTGGCGATGGTGGTATTTTGGTGCGTCGACAAGCGTTTCGGATTCAAGCTTATCAACGTATATCTTTTGGGCTGCATAGTAATGTCCGCAATGAAAAATATTGTTCGTCGTCCGCGTCCGTTTGAAGAAACGCGCGTCCAATCGATAGGAGAAAGGGAAAGCGGCTATTCTTTTCCCAGCGGGCATTCCCATTCCATTGCCAATCTGTCTACGCAGGCGGCGATGAAGACCAAAAAAATTTGGGTGATACTGCTTGGCGTCGTTTTGACGCTGGCGGTAATGTTTACGCGGCTATATCTCGGGCAGCATTACCTTACCGATGTAATAGCCGGCTGCGGACTGGGTATTATCACAGCGATAACATTCGGAGCCATTTATGACTTGCTGTCGCGGTATGACGATAAATTTTGGTATGTAATAATGCCTTTGTGCGTTGTCGTAGCAGCCGTATGCATTATCGCAAACGTCGATAACGGACAAATATACGACGTGTGCGGCGGTTACGGGGCGGCGGTAATCGGCTATACTATCGAAAAGAAATATATAAAGCTGGATGTCAAAGCAAGCTGGCAAAAACAGATTATAAAGGTTCTGCTGGGCGCCGCAGTAGTTTTATTGCTCAAAGAAGGACTAAAAGCAGTGTTTGTCGCAACGGGCCTTACACATCCCGCGATATACAACTTTTTGCGCTACGCAGTAGTTGCTTTGGCGGCATTTGCACTCATGCCATGGATATTCAAGAAATTGCATCTTTACGGTGACAGCCGGAAAATAAAGGAGGTAAACAAAAGTGAAAGTTCTTACAAAAAAGAAAAAAGCCACTAAATATATAGTCATGACGGCTGTATTTGTGGCCGTCGGGTATATCGTAAGTTTTTTTGAAATTCCCATGCCCGCGCCGATAAACTTTTTGCAGCTGGATTTTTCCAATGTCATGACCATGCTGTGCGGGTTTACGTTGGGGCCGGTGGCGATGATTGTCTCCGAGGCAATCAAGCAGCTGTTGTGGTTTTTGACTCATTCCACTACCGGCGGAGTGGGACAAATATCCAATTTTATCACGGCGGTAAGCTACGCAATAATTCCTTCCGTCGCCTACAAATACAAAAAGGGAATAAAAAACGTAATAATATTTTTGGCATTGGGCTGCGCGGCACAGCTTGTAGCGGCGCTGCTATCCAATCTGTTTATTACATTCCCGTTGTTTATGGGCGATAGCGCAACCGAAGTCTTTATGTCGGGTTTGCCGTATCTAATAATCTTTAATATAGGCAAATCAGTCATAATAAGTATTCTCACGCTTGCGCTGTACAAGAGTTTGTCGCGCGCCTTAAAGTACATATTCGGAGAAGAAGCGGTGATGACTACTTCTTCCGAAACCGAAAGCCCTGATAATGCCATAGAGAAGCAGGAAAAGGCGGAAGACGCACCGGAAAAAAACGACGGAGACAAACAATAAAATGTTAAAATTTACAAGCGGCAGCGAAGCGGAAACCGAAAATTTTGCCAAAAACTTCGCAAAAGACATCCGATGCGGCGACGTCATCACGCTTAAAGGCCGGTTGGGCGCCGGCAAAACGGTTTTTTGTAAAGGGCTGGCAAAAGGTCTGGGCATAAAGGAAGAAATCACCAGTCCCACTTTTACCATAATGAACATTTATAACGGTGAGCGCAATCTGTGCCATATAGACGCCTACCGCCTTAAAAGCGGCGAGGAAGCATTCGGGGCGGGGCTGTGCGATTATATAGGCAACAAAGACTATGTGTGCTTAATAGAGTGGGCCGAAAACATAGCGTCTGTCCTGCCGGATAATGTTATATCCGTTTCGATACAATATTTAGGCGAAAACAGCCGGGAGATATCGGTAA
>USEG01000156.1 GCA_900553555.1 uncultured Clostridia bacterium | reverse complement strand
GTTTGAAGACCCGTTTAACAGGCGCTGCTATCCGTGGGGAAAGGAGGACGGCGAGCTGATTGCGTTTTATCGCAGGATGGGAAGAGTGCGCCGCAGCAACGCCGACATTCTTTCTTCCGGGGAATACGAGCGCATTCCTTCCGCCCGATCGGTGTACGCATTTAAACGAATAAGCGGCGCCGGAACTCTCAGCATAATAGTAAATGCTTCCGACGCCGACTGCGTTTTGCCGGTGCGTTCGCTGGATTTGCTGTCCGAAAAGCAGATAGACAGCGTTGAGCCGGGCGGCGTCGCTGTATTAAAGTGAACATCTGGTAAAAAAATTTTTTAACTACAAAAAGTTCTTGATTTTTGTTTTTCTTTATGTTATAATAAAGTCAAATAATTACAAGTCTGATTATTAACGGAGTGAAAATTATGAAGAAGATCAAACTTATTATGATTGCTTGTCTTGCTGCTCTTTCCGCAATGGCATTAATGGCCTTTTCGGGTTGCTCTACGACAGTCATATTAAACAGATATCTCGACATGAATCAGGCCACGCTGGCTTATATGCTTACCAGCGACGGCGAGTTTACGATGTACAACGTCTCGGATACGCCGGAGGCGTGGATGGACTACAATTATTCCGCGTCCAACGACAGCGTCGGCGGCCGTCAGTGGGAAGACCGCGCCAACGATATTAAACGCGTAGTAGTCATGGAAAACGTAAGCTCCATCGGCAATTACACGTTTTACGGCAACTCCAATCTCACCGAGCTCCATATCGGACCGGATGTTACAGACATCGGCGAGAACGCTTTTGCCAATTGTTTGAACTTAAAGACCATTACCATCGATCCTGCCAACACGGCGTTCAGCACCGAAAACGGATACTTAAAACAGCTTTCGGACAACCGCATTATCCGCGGCACCAATGTTTCCGAAATCGTATTCGATTCGACCGTCAGCTATATCGAGCCCAGTGCGTTTGCGGGTCTTGACAACATCAAAAGAGTAGATATGTCGCAGTCGTCGATTACGGAAATATCGTCCACGGCTTTCATCAACTGCACGTCGCTAAGCGAAGTGGTTTTGCCCGATACGATTGTATCTATAGGCGATAAGGCTTTTGCCAATTGTACGTCGCTGAGCAATATCAATATCCAGGAATGTTCTTCGTTGGAAACCATAGGCGAGACCACATTCTTCAACTGTGCTTCGTTAAAGAGTCTGACATTGCCGTCGTCCGTTTCCGGTATCGGCATTCTGGCATTCAGCCAGTCGGGCATCGAGACTGTGACGCTCATGCAATCGGATGTCAATATTTCGATAGGCAGCAACGCATTCTATGAATGCAACAGTCTTAAAGACGTTTATGTCTCCAATTCGACCATAGCAAGCCGCAGCAGTAATTCCAATGCGCTCGGTTATTTGCTCAGCGCAAGATACGCTTCATCCACAGGTACCATAAACAGAAAAATGAACGTCTATATTGCGGCCTCGTGCTATGATGCGGACAATTTGGGCAATTATCTTAAAGATACAACGGTTTATACCAAGGCCGATGAAAACGTCACCGTCGACGGGGTCGAATACGTATTATATCAGGCCGTTTGATGAGATGTGACAAAAGGAGTATGACTTCGGCGCCCCGGTATTGTCAATATCGGGCGCCGGATTTTTTACGCCATTAAGATTTATCAAGAGCCCGCGGAATAATTTTCCGGCAATTATTTCTGTCGCGGGAATAAAATTCAATACGCTTCCGTAGTTAAATGGATATAACAGCCCCCTCCTAAGGGGCCGTTGTGGGTTCGATTCCCGCCGGGAGTACCACTTTGACCACAAGATATTGTGGTCTTTTGTTTTTTTGCCCGGTATTTTTCATTTTTCTATTGCAAATAGTCAATACTAATGTTATAATATTTATATAAATTAAATATATTTGTCTTTATACGTATTTACAAAATATTATATAAAAACAAAGATAACGGAGGGTAAATAATCATGAAAATAGCAATAACTTATGACAACGGCCAGATTTTCCAGCATTTCGGGCGCACCGAAAAATTCAAAATTTACGACGTTGACAACGGCGAAATAAAAGAGTCGTTTGTAGTGGACACCGATGGTCAGGGGCACGGAGCGCTGGCGGAATTTTTGCGCCAGAAAGGCGTTGACGCGCTGATATGCGGCGGAATAGGCGGAGGTGCGCGCGAGTTGCTGTCGCAGGCGGGCATTAAAATTTACGGCGGAGCAAGCGGCAGCTGCGATGAGGCGGCAAATGCGCTTTTAAGAGGAACGCTCGTATACAATCCGGATGTGCAATGTTCGCATCACGAAGAACATCACGGCGGAGAGTGCGGACACAGCTGCCACGGCGACAAACACGGTTGCAGTTAAAACAATTTTAAGGAGAAAATAATATGAAAGTCGTAATTGTAGGCGGAGTGGCGGGGGG
>USEG01000155.1 GCA_900553555.1 uncultured Clostridia bacterium | reverse complement strand
GCTCCGAATGCGATGACTGTCGCCAGCAATATCGTCAACATTGTGTTTTTGGTCAATATTTTCATTATTTTCTCCCCGGTCGGTTTTATTGCACGGCGGTCTGCCATGCCGACGGCATAGTTCTCTTTGCCTTAAACCATTCCGTATCTTTAAGCTTAAGCGAATTGTTGCTGAAATACATGCTCAGTTCCTCTCCGTCATTGTCGAGCGCTATTATGGTGCCGTTGAACGAACCGAATTGATTGGTTTTATCGTCGCCTTCCAAAAAGTCCACGTCCCCCAGGCTCGTGACGTAAACCGCGTCGGTGTACGCGGAGACTCTGTCTATAAAGTCCTGGGTGGGGAACTGATTTTGCGTCTTGGTAGTGTATTCGTCGTTGCCCGCGCAACAGCAGACGCATATTATTTTGGGCTTAATGACTTCTAAAAGCGCCGACGACGAAGATGTTTTTGAGCCGTGATGACCGGCTTTATACAGTTCGCATTCCGGCAAATCGTTGTACTTTACGAGATTTTCTTCTCCTTTAAGCGAACCTTCGTTTTCAAGATCCCCGGTAAAAAGATAATTTTTGCCGTTGTGCGTAAATAAAGTACAAACCGAATAATCGTTTTCGCTGGAAGCGCGGTGTTCATAAAAGTAGTTGTACAAAAACGTCATGGTCGTGTTTTCGCCCAGCTGATACACGCGCTGCGCTCCGTTTTCGTTGTTGTAACATTCCAGCGCCGTGAAGTGCTCCGCGCCTTCTTCCACTTCCTGATCTCTTTCGTCTACATACCGTTCATATATGCGCGACGAAGAATCGGTAAGGGGAAAATCGATGATTACTTCACATTCGTAATAACGGAAAAGCCCGGGATTGCTGTCACTGCCGGCAAATCCCGCTATATGGTCTTCGTGCGCATGCGTAGCTATAACATATTCCAGCGTTCCGTCAGTCACATAGGTGTCGAGATATGTTTTTATCACGGGAATACTGTTTGTCTTGCTGCCGGCGTCGATGAGAATATCGTTGTCCCCGGCGCGGATATAAATGCAATCGCCGGTGTTTTTGTTGCCCAGTTCAAGAAAATGCACCGAGAAATCTCCGTCGCTTACCGTCCGAACCGTGCTTTCGTCAAACACGTTGGACGTGTGCGATCCTCCGTAATCTCCGCCGGAAGATCCTCCGCCTTTTAACATTGCCGCAAAATAATTAAACGTTTCGGCGGGCGTTTTGCCCAAGGCGAACCATCCGTACAGCAGCATCGAAGCCACAATGAGTACGATTATTAAAACTACGACGGCCAGAGTGCGCGAACCGAGCTTTCTTTTTCGCTTTGCCATATCCCGTCACCTCCTGTAAAAGTCCTTTTGTGCGAGATTGCTATATGGTATTATAGCAGAAAACGGGCTTTTAGTAAACTGTTTTACCGCGGTTATTGATTTTTAATATAATGCAAAAGCTTATCTAACGCCTCGATATAACTGGCCGCTCCTTTGCCTTTGACAACGGCGAAAGCATACTGCGATATATACGAAAAGCCGCGAAAGGGTTCGCGCACGCTTATATCGGTGATGTGCACTTCGACACAAGGCAGGCCCGTGCATTTAAGCGCGTCGAGTATGGCTACGGACGTATGCGTATATGCCGCGGCGTTTATAACTATGCCGTCATAACCTTTAATTGCCTTTTGGATGCGCGTCACGATTTTACCTTCTTCGTTGGACTGAAAAAATGCCGGCTTTATGCCGCGCGCTCGGCACTCCCTGCGTATATAGCCGAGCAGTCCCCGATAACTCATATTGCCGTAAAGCGCGGGTTCGCGAACGCCCAGCATATTCATGTTGGGACCGTTAATTATCAAAATTTTCACTTGCGATATCCTCCAGAATCTTATCCACGCACGAAAAGAAGTCTCCGTCGTTTTCGACTGTGACGTCGGCAAACGCCTTATATAGAGGCTCCCGCTGTTCAAGCAGTTTTTTAAGAGCTTCCGTGCCCGTGGACAGGGGACGGCCGCGCGTAGCCAAATCGGTTATTTCCCGCTCGAGATAGTATATTCTCCCGTTGGCCTTAAGGGAATAATAGTTTTCTCTGTCCAAAACCGCTCCGCCGCCGGTGGATATCACCATTCCGTTTTGCGAACCCAATAAAAACAGCGTCTGTTTTTCCTTTTTGCGAAAATATTCTTCTCCCTTTTCGGCGAATATTTCGGTTATGGCGCGGCCTTCGGAGGCGACTATTTCGGCGTCGGAATCGACATATCTGCGTCTTTCCCGGCGGGCTACCGCTTTGCCTATGCTGGTCTTGCCCGAACCGGGCATGCCGACAAGCACTATGTTGATTATGCGTGATAAAAGATACTTATAAACCTGCTCGATAATCTCGTCCGGATGCCTGTTTTTTACAAAGATGTCCATCGAATATTTTGCCTGCGCGACAAGCATATACAGTCCGCCGGCGTATTTAAGATTAAGCTCGCGTGCCTGGAGCATAAGA
>USEG01000154.1 GCA_900553555.1 uncultured Clostridia bacterium | reverse complement strand
GGCGGCAAAAACAGCCAAAGCGACGAAAATTCCGCGCATCCGGATTCCGCAGCTTCCGACGGCGGCGAAAATTCTTCCTCCGCCGACAAAACGCAACCCAACAAGCCCCCGTCGCGCGAGGAAATGCTGCAAGCCTTGTTAAAGGGCAATATGTCATCGCGAGACGCATTGCAGGCGGCGTTTGCGGAGCGTGGTAAAAGCCGTGCTCCCGGCGGAATTTCACCGCTGCTGGGCGTTGTAAACGACGATATTCTGGGAAAAATGGTAAAATTCTTAAATAGGCGCGACTCCCACAAAAAGTCGCCCGGGTAACGTTTTTTTTGGGACAAAGGGGTTAAATACAGTTTTAGTACTATGACGCTTTTTTTTGAGATGGCAGTATAAATACGGCTTTAGTAATATAACGTTTTAATAAGGCAGTATATGTCGTTTGTAGTAAATATTTATTAAATAAGGCGATATAAATTCGGCTTTAGCGCCGTTAGCAACGCAAACGCGCACCGGACAGCCTTTCGCCCTTAAATTTTCTTTAAAACCGCTTGGCGCAAGCCGGCACACTCGGGCGTTAACGGCGGTTTTTTCTTAGGGCTGCTTTCACTTAGGAAGGCAAATAAGGTCAAGGCGCCGACAAAAAAGAGCGATTGTATATAATTATTGCGAATTTCACATGAAAAAACTTGATAAAACCACCGCAAAATGCTATAATATATCCGGTATATAAAATTTGCCGACTTTAAAGCAAATATACCGGAGGTTATAATGAAATTATTGCTGCTTGTTTGCGCTGTAATTGCTTTAGTGTGCTGTCCGATAAATACCGCCCAGGCACAGAGTTCGCCCGAACCCGACGAATGTCAACACGTTCTGCAAAAAGTGGAAGCGACCGAGCCCAGCGAAGGCAATCCCGGAAACATCGAATATTATGTATGCACCATATGTCATAAATTATTCGCCGACGAAGACGCGCGTTTTGAAATATCCCAAGATCAGATTCTTCCGATAAAACCGGAAATTATCGACTACACCGCTCTTGAATGGACCGTTCAAAGCGACACGCCCATCACCTTTACCACAAACATATCCGTTGCCTATTTTTCGTCGGTAAGCATAGACGGAAACAAACTCCCGCTCGACGACTTCGAACTGGACGAAGAAAGCTCAAACATAAAAGTTACGGTCAAACCGCGCGCATTTGCTCAGCTTAACGAGGGCAACCACCGCCTTTTCATCGACACCACAAGAGGGACCGCTCAGATAGACTTCATGGTCGTTCCGGTAGCCGAACAGCCCGCCGAACCCATCCAAAGCGACGTTTTGGACTTCGGACAGATTATACTCATCATATCGGTATCCATGCTCGCCGTCATTTGCGTCGTGCTCGCCGTAATGTACTTTATGACCAAGAGAAAAGCCGACGAAAACAAGTGACAGCTTTTTCGTTTGGCGCCTTGCGGCAAATACGTCTTTATTTAAGCAGAATAACAGTAAAAATCCGCGACGAATGCCGCGGTTTTTTTATATAGTTATGTCAGACATAGTACTGTTTTTGGCCGAAATATACGCGGTCGAGCCGCTTTTTCGTCAATACATGCCAAACAGCAGCAAGTGTACCAGACCCATGAGCGTTGACCACACGACTCCGTTTACCACCACCGGACCCACTATCGTAAACATTTTTACGCTTGTTCCGAAGATAAGCCCCTCGGTCTTGTATTCTATCGACGCGCTGGACATCGCATTGGCAAAACCGGTAATGGGCAAAAACGAACCGGCTCCGCCTCTGCGCGCTATTACGTCGTAAAAGCCCAGCCCGGTAAGCAGAATTGCCAGCGCTATCAGCGTCATCGACGTGATGTTGGAAATAAAACCGACGCTTTTATCGGGCATAATAAGCGCATAGACGTCGCCTATAAGCTGTCCCGCCATGCATGTTAATCCGCCTATCCAGAAGGCGCTGAAAAGCGATTTGACCGCCGATGTGGACGGCAGCATCCTATCTACCAATTGCAAATAGCGCCGATTGCGTTTTTCCGCACCCGCGTCAACGTTCTTCATAGCTTTTTCCTCCCTTTATAAAGTCTTCGTTTTCCGGTTTCTGCCCGTAACCGGCAAGCTCTCTTTCATTGCGTTTACTGTTCTTTATCATAATGTAATTATGCCGCGTTTGCCGATTTTTATGCGCGCAAAGGGAGGGCGGCGCAAAAAGCGGGTTTTTTAGTTGAATTTACTACGCATCTTGTCGATAATTTTCGTTTCGAGCCGCGACACCTGCACCTGCGAGACGCACAATTCGCGTGCAATTTCGCTTTGCGTTTTGTCGTGGTAATACCTTAAAATTATGAGTTTGCGCTCGCGTTCGCTAAGGCCGCGTATGGCGTCGCGTATGATTATTCTGTCCAGTTTGTCGTCGCTGTCTTCGCCGGCGGAAAGTTTTTCCATGAGCGATTGGCCGCTGTCGTCCTCTCCCTTATCGTATATCGATAACGGAGCTTTCGCCGCGTC
>USEG01000153.1 GCA_900553555.1 uncultured Clostridia bacterium | reverse complement strand
AGCGAAGTGGGTATACTTCTGCACGCCAAAAAAACGGGCGGAGAAGGAGTTGCAGAGGGGCTTAGCGGCATGCTCGTGGGGCTGGAATACGTGGGCGACCGCATGCAGTGTTCGGTCGGCTGGTACTTCGACGGCGTGTTTGAGCCTGCAGGATACTGGGACGCGGGCTGGGAAAACGGATTTGCGCCGCGCAATTTGCGGATAGTGGTAAAGGAAAGCACCGTATCGATAATTATCGACAATTGGCAGGCGTTCGTGCAGATGGATAAATTTTATCAGACGGGAAAGGTCGGAATAATTTCCAAAGGAGTGGGACTAAAAATAGGCAGTTTTGCCGTTTCGTCCGCGCCGGACAGTATTTATCCCGCGGTCACGCGCGAGCAGTGGCAGGGCAACGACAGCATAAACACGGGAAAGGCGTTTACGAAGGGGCAGAAGCACAGTTTCGAAATGACTCTCCCTAAGCAGGCGGATATCGAAAAACTCACGCTTTACAGACGTGCCGACGCCCCGTCCACCCAGAGCGTAAAAGTGGAAATCGACGGCGAAGACGCAGGCATATGGAACGCGTACGGCGGCGACGTTGCGTTCGATATTCCGCTCGAAAAAGCGGAAGGTAAAGAAAAACTTACGTTTACCGTCACCATGCTGGACGAAGAAGGAATGTACAACAGCGATTATTATTGGCTGGGATACGTCAGCGGCGGAAAAGAATACATAGCCGATTCGCTGGATGTGGGCAGCGCGCACGACGAAGCGGCGCACTCGTTTATATGCGACCCGGAAGTGCCGGCGTGGGACAGCTTTTTCAAAAGATTTATGTCCACGTCGTCGGTGCAGATAATAACCGCTTATCCCGGCACCGAGCTTAAAAAAGTAGTCGCGCCGGCTGTTACCGCTCCCGACGCAGTGCTCGAAAAGGGAACCGAGAGGGTGGACCTCGCAGATTTGGCGGACGTATCGTATACTTCGTTCGACATCGAAACCGAATATTATCTTGACGGAGTAAAACTCGAGGGCTCCGTTGCCGAAATAAGCGGCGGCGAGGGGCATACTTATACGGTTAAAGTCAAGTGCCTGCCGTACAATACTTACAGTCAGCTCGGAGCGGTGGCGTTCAACGAGATAAGTGCGACCGGCAACATTACGTTCAGCGAGACGGAGACAAGCGTGGTAGCGCTGAACCGGGACGATATTTACGACAAGATATTCGGCGGCTGGGCGGGCGCCAACTGGGGAATTTACGCAGGGCTCGATACCGAATGCGTGTACAACGACCAACCGTCGCCCGAAACCGAAATAGAGTGGCTGCTGGGCGACGCGTATTGCACCGACGACGACACCAACGTCGAATATATGTTTCTGCACATGATGGAAGTGTACGGCGTAAACGACATTTCGTACGACGATTTTGCCGAAGAATTTTTGTTCCATTGCCAGAATTATGTCTGGTGCGCCAATCTGGAAGCAAGAGAACTTATGAGAAGCGGCGTTTTACCGCCGATGAGCGGTCAGAAGCAGTACAATTCTCAGTGGTCGGCGATAGACGCGCAAATCGAGAGCGAGATTTTCGGAATGACCGCTCCCGGCAACCCCGTTGACGCATACAAACGAAGCAAGTGGTGGGTTTCGGCGGTAGGCGACGGAGTGGCTGTGGAAAACGCCGCCTATTACGCGATGCTGTGCGCTTCGGCGTTTTACCTGGAGGACGTAGACGAACTTCTGCGTGAAACAAATAGGCTTATAATGCAGCTTTCGGGCGGCGACGCCATCGAAACCGTGGACTGCGTTAATTTCGTGCTGGACGAATGCGAAAAAATCGCGGACAGTTACAGAAAAGGCGACGAACAGTGGAGACAGGTGCGCCTTGCTCTTAAAAACAAATATTATACGGGCAACGCCGTGGACGCCCGTCTCAATTTCGCGTCGGTAATAATGGCTTTGGCGCTGGGCGACGGCGATTTCGAGGAGACCGCGCGTATAGCCGTGCTCGCCGGCTGGGACAACGACTGCAACGCCGCTACCGCGGGCAGCATAGCCGGCGCGTGGTGCGGAATGAGCGATGTGGAGGAAAAGTGGTATATTCCCTTCGCCGGCAGAGTGCTTTCCTATCTTAAAGGTTACGGCGAGTTCGATATAGATGACGTTGCGGAGCGGTTTACGAAACTCAACGGCTGAAAAGCCGCAAAAACAATAAGGAGGTCGAAATGATAAAGAAGGCAATCAAAATTTTGGCGGCGGCGGTCATCGCGATTGCGGCGTTTGCTTTCGCGGGGACGACGGAAGTGCGTGCCGAAACGCTGCTTTCGGGCGATTTTTCCTCGCTCGTGCAACTGGACGCGCAGTTTGACGTATACGGCGATACGCCTGCCTTGGACGGCTCGCTGGAATTGCTCTCGGAAAGCGAAACGCTGGTATTGAGCAAGCGCGGAGACTTTGACGATTTTACTCTCGACGCTCAATATGAAATAACGGGCAACCAGAGTACGCCCGGTAACAGCGCAGTGGGTATACTTC
>USEG01000152.1 GCA_900553555.1 uncultured Clostridia bacterium | reverse complement strand
GCTGGCGCTGGGCGTCGTCAACGCGCTTACCGCCGCGGGAATACGGTGTTTCGGACCGACTCAGGCTGCCGCCGAAATAGAGAGCAGCAAGGCTTTCGCAAAGGCGCTCATGAAAAAATACGGCATTCCCACCGCCGCGTTCGAAGTGTTCGACGATGAAGAAAGCGCCGTTTTATATCTTGAAAAATGCGCTTATCCGACGGTGATAAAGGCCGACGGACTGGCGCTCGGGAAGGGCGTCGTCATCGCCGGCAGCAAACAAGAGGCGTTGGAGGCGGTGCGCGGCATGATGTCGGGCGAAATGTTCGGCAAAAGCGGCAAAAAAATCGTCATCGAGGAATATCTGACCGGCCCCGAAGTGTCGGTTTTGAGCTTTACCGACGGCGAGACGATAAAGCCTATGGTGTCGTCAATGGACCACAAGCGCGCCTTAGACGGCGACGAAGGCCCCAATACGGGCGGTATGGGCACCATAGCTCCTAATCCGTTTTATACGCCGTCAATCGCCGCGGAGTGCATGGAAAAGATATTCCTGCCCACAATACGCGCCATGCGGGCGGAAGGCAGACCCTTTAAGGGTTGTCTGTATTTCGGACTGATGCTGACTAAAGACGGCCCCAAAGTCATCGAATACAATTGCCGGTTCGGCGACCCCGAAACGCAGGTGGTACTGCCGCTGATGGAAAGCGACTTATTCGAAGTAATGCAGGCCGTCACCGACGGAAAGCTGGCGGATACGGAAGTTAAATTCTGCGACAAAAGCGCCTGTTGCGTCATCATGGCGTCCAAGGGCTATCCCTTAAAGTACGAAAAGGGCTTTGATATCGACATTCCCGCCGACATAAAGCCGTACGTCTATGTTGCGGGCGCGGTAAAAAAGGACGGCAGACTGCTGACAAGCGGCGGCAGAGTGCTGGGCGTTACCGCCACTGCCGACACATTGAGCGACGCCGTAAAAACCGCTTACGAACGCGTGGAAAAAATCAGTTTTAAAAACAGTTATTATCGTAAAGACATAGGAAAAAAGGCGCTTTCGGCGCTTGCGGAGGATAAATAATGGTTTACAGAGTTTATGTGGAAAAGAAGCCCTCTCTTGCCAATGAGGCGCGCGCGCTTTTGGAAGAACTGCAGTCGTTTTTATCCGTAAAAACGCTCAAAAACGTGCGCATAATCAATCGTTACGACGCCGAAAATCTCACGGCCGAACTGTTTGAGCAGTGCATAGATTCGGTGTTTTCTTCTCCGCAGCTTGACGTCGTAACAAAGCAACTCGACGCCGCGGGTAAGGTTTTTGCCGTAGAATATCTGCCCGGCCAGTTTGACCAGCGCGCCGATTCGGCGGCGCAGTGTATACAGCTCATCTCCCGGGGAGAAAGACCCATTATCCGCACGGCTAAGATTTATGTTCTCGAAGGCGACGCTCTCGACGAGCAGCTGGAAAAAATCAAAAAATACGTCATAAACCCCGTCGAATCGCGGGAAGCGTCGCTGGAACTACCCGACACGCTCGCCCTTAAATACGAGCTGCCAGACAGCGTGGAGACGCTAAGCGGCTTTTGCAAAATGGACGACGTCCGCCTTAAAGAATTTATCGATAAATACTCGCTGGCAATGGACATGGGCGACATACGCTTTTGCCGCGACTATTTTATCTCCGAGCGGCGCGACCCCACCGTGACGGAAATACGCATGATAGACACCTATTGGTCGGATCACTGCCGTCATACCACCTTTTTGACGACGATAGACAACGTGTCTTTCGAGGACGGGGAGACGGAGAACGCTTACCGCAGTTATCTCGCCGCGAGAAAGGAACTGTCGCGCACAAAGCCGATAAATCTCATGGATATCGCCACCATAGCGGCAAAGCTGCTGAAAAAACAGGGCAAGCTGGACGCTTTGGACGAATCCGACGAAATAAACGCCTGCACCGTCCGCATTAACGTCAAAGTGGACGGCGAAAATCAGCCGTGGCTGTTGCTTTTTAAAAACGAAACGCACAATCATCCCACGGAGATAGAGCCTTTCGGCGGCGCGGCGACGTGTATAGGCGGAGCCATACGCGATCCGCTTTCCGGCAGAGCATACGTTTACGGGGCAATGCGCGTTACGGGGGCTGCCGACCCGCTGACTCCCGTCGAAAAGACCATCAAAGGCAAGCTGCCGCAGCGCAAAATAGTACAGACCGCGGCGGCCGGATATTCGTCATACGGCAATCAGATAGGTTTGGCGACAGGCATTGTCGATGAGATTTACCATGACGGATACGCCGCAAAACACATGGAAATAGGCGCCGTAATAGCCGCGGTTCCGCAAAAAAACGTAGTGCGCAAAAAACCGCAAAAGGGTGACAAAGTGATACTGCTGGGCGGCAGAACGGGACGCGACGGATGCGGAGGCGCGACGGGCTCGTCCAAAAAACACACTCTGCAGTCGCTGGAAACGTGCGGAGCGGAAGTGCAAAAGGGCAACGCTCCCGAAGAACGCAAACTGCAAAGGCTGTTCCGCAATCCCGCCGCTACGGCG
>USEG01000151.1 GCA_900553555.1 uncultured Clostridia bacterium | reverse complement strand
CAGAATGACCGTCTCTCCCGTTTCGGGACGCGTTATGCGGCTGGCACCGTAATAATACAGGTCGTCGCCGTCGAGCAGAGATTCGAGATTTTTGCAGTAATCGTATTCGAGAACGAAGTCGCCGTCCAGGCAGGCGTATATGTTGCTGTAACCGAACTTGTCGCCCTGCGTCGCGAGATATACGATGCCGTCGGCATAGGCCAAAGATATAATGCTCTTGTCAAACGTGTGGGAAAATTGCTGCGTTCCGTCCATGGAAAGGCATATTACGCGGTTGCCGCTGGACACATACAGCCGGTCGCCGGCAAGCACGAAGTCCGAGCAGGCCGTGTAGATGCTGCGGCTGCCGCCGTCCTCTTGCAGCAAATATACGCCGCTTGCCGTTGAATAAGCCGTGTAGCGATCGTTTTTGCGTATTTTTACCGCGCCGGGCAAATCGTACTCGTTTAGAAGGGTGTAATCGTACGAATATACCAGCAGCTTATCGTTGCCGAGAATGAGAATTTCCCCCGCGGCACAGTAAATGTACGACGGGTTGCCGATAAAAGTGTATCTGTCCGATACCACTGTTTTTTCCGCCGACGCGTACAGCGGCGACAGAGCTGCGGCGACGGCGCAAATAACTGTCGCGATTAAGATTTTAGCAAACTGTTTCATAGACCTATTTTACCACAAAATTGCCTGCTTGTAAATAAATATTGCCGCTTTATAAGCATTAAATTGCACAATATTTGCCGTTTTACGTCGTAGTCTTATACGTCCTCGTTTATTTTTGCGTCCGAAAACGGCGGAGCTTGTGAAAAAAAACGGGCGCAGATGAAATTATCGCGATAAAATGAAAAACTTTTAAAATTTTTTAAAATGGGTATGGACAAGGCGGCTTTTGTGTGTTATAATTGTCATGTTGTAATAAATAATACTAAGAATTGTATATACAAGGAGTAGTAATAATTGGAAAAAATAGCTGTTATAGATTTGGGAAGCAATTCCGCAAGGCTTGTGCTGGCGGAAATATTGCCCAACGGTCATTTTGTCGTCTTTGACGAGCTTAAAGAAACGGTAAGGCTGGGCCAGGATATGGAGCGCGACGGATTTATAAAGCCGTCGAGAGTGGCTCAGGCGATAAAAACGCTCAAAATGTTCAGGAAACTCTGCGATAGTTACGGCGTGGACAAGGTTTACGCTTTCGCCACCAACGCCGTGCGCCGCGCGAAAAATCAAAAGAGCTTTATAGAGGAGATAAATACCGTCTGCGGCTTTAAGTTTAAGGTACTAAGCGAGGAAGAGGAGGCTCAGCACATTTATTACGGCGTCATCAATTCGATGGATATATCAAAGGCCGTAATTGTCGATTTAAGCGGCAGCAGCATGCAGCTACAACCGCCGCAACATTCTTTACCGCGAAAATCTGCCCTTCGGCACCATCACGCTGACAGAACTTTTTAAGGATCCGGCGCTGTCGACGGAGGAACAGACCGAAAGTATTTACGAATATGTGTCCGCCCAGCTTTCAAAGGTGGAGTGGCTGAAAAATATCGAACCCGACTATCAGCTTATAGGCGTGGGCGGAGCGTTCCGCAATCTCGCTCGTATTTCGCGGCGCGTCCGCAAATACCCGCTGGAAATGCTGCACAATTATGTGGTGGCGCGCGACGGCTTTAACGCCATTTACGATATGTTCAAGACGCTCGAACCCGAAAAACGCAATCGCATACGCGGTTTGGGAGCGGGACGCGCGGATATATTCCCCGCCGCTTTGGCGTGCATAAAAAGCGTGCTGGAGATGGGCTCGTTCGAACAGCTCACGGTGTCGGGATACGGCGTAAGGGAAGGCTTTATGTTCAATCACGCCGTGCCCAGCACCGTCGAAAAGCCGATAAGCGACATTCTGGGCTATTCGGCGTACACTACTATGTATTTTTCCGACGTGAACATACGCCACAGCGAGCAGGTATGCATGCTGGCCATACAGCTCTTCAAACAGCTGAGAGTACTGCACAAGCTGCCGCGTTTTTACATGAAGGTGCTGCGTATTGCCGCGCTTTTGCACGACGCGGGTTCGCGCATCAAATTTTACAACAGGTACAAGCACGCCTATTATTTTATACTCAATTCCAATCTGTGCGGAGCGACGCACCGCGAGATAGTGCTGGCGGCTTTCGTGGCGCTGGGCATACGCAGCGACGACTTCAATATGTCGGAATGGAACAAGTACAAGGAAATAGTGGAAGAGGAAGATTTGCCCGCCGTCATGCGCCTTTCGGTGATTTTGCGCATTGCCGAAAGTCTTGACCGCACGATGAACAGCTGCATCAAGGACATCAACTGCGACGTTTTGGGCGATTCGGTCATAATGAAGACGGAAACGGAAGGCGATTGTTCGCTGGAACTTAAAGACGCCAGCGAAGCCGCTTCCGAATTTGCCCGGGCATACCGTAAAAATCTGGAAATCATATGAAAATAGTATTGGCGTCCGCCTCGCCGCGCCGCCGTGAACTCATCGGGCGCATAGCCGGCATAAGCGCCGAC
>USEG01000150.1 GCA_900553555.1 uncultured Clostridia bacterium | reverse complement strand
ACGCCGTCGGCATTATCATCGGCAAATATCTCGGCGCGGGCGAATACGAAGAAGCGGTGGATATAGACAGGAAACTCATTGCTTTCAGCGTGTTCGTCGGAACGGTCATGGGCATAATCTTACTATGCACCGCAGGGCTGTTTCCGCGCATTTACAACACCACTGCCGAAGCGAAAACCGTCGCGCGCCAAATGCTGATGGTTACGGCCTGTCTTTTCCCCTTTCAGAGCTTTATGCACACGTGTTATTTTACGCTGCGCTCGGGAGGAAAAACCTTTATTACATTTATATACGACAGCGTTTTCGTCTGCTGCGTAAGTTTTCCGCTGGCGTTTGTTCTGGCGGAATTTACAACGCTTTCCATTCTGCCCATCTACATAATATGCAACTCCGTGGAAATAATAAAGGCGATAATAGGATTTGTCATGCTCAAAAAGCGCATATGGATAAACAAAATCGTTTAGCATAAAAAAGCCGCGCGTCCAAAAAAAACGCGCGGCTTTTATTTTAACGTAAGCGCCGTTATTCCGACAAAAGTTTCATCGGAGCGGCAAGAAAAGACATCACGACTCAATGCGGTGCTTTTTGCGGAATTGCAGCGGCGTTATGTTTTCCTGTTTTTTAAATATTCGGCAAAAATACGCAACGTCGTCATAACCGCAGGCGTTTGCCACGCCGTCCACTTTAAGGTCGGTGTTAACCAGCAGATGTTTGGCAAGAGCGACGCGCTTTTTTATGATGTATTGCAGCGGCGAAATACCGTAACGCTGGCTGAAAAGGTGCGTAAGATAAAATTTATTTATATAAAGATTGTGGCACAATTCGTCAATGGTGTCGATGGTGGTATAGTTTGCGTCCAAGAACCGCTTTACTTCGGTGTAGGTTTTGCGGTTTTCGATGGCGCGGGAGGCGTCTTCCGAAAGGCGCAGAATGTTGGCGATAATAATGTTTAACAGCTCTTTCAAAATTGCCACGCCCTGGATATTGAGCTGATCTTGTTCGGCAAGCAGCTGATCCAGATAAAAGAAAATAGCGTCGTAATGGGAATCGGTGGGCACTACCGAATATCGGCCGCGGCACAAACAGCCCGGTTCGAGACCGTCTATCGACAGGTTGGATATGCCTATAAAAATAAGCGTGGAATCCGAGCCGTCGTCGACAAACTCGCAGTGCGTGGTGCCGGGATTGTATATTACTATATCGCCCGTATGGAAATGCTGAACGGAATCGTCAAACTTGACGGATCCGTCGCCTTTTTTTACGAACATGACTTCGCAAAAGTCGTGCGAATGAAGATGGCGCGTTTTGGAGCTCCACCAGGCAGGATTCTGATAGCTTATCGAAAGCAGCAGTTTGTGTTTGTTCTTTTCTTTGGCGCCGTTTGGCATAACGTTAGCCTCTGTATTTTAGAGCGGATAAATCTTTGATGGGGATAAACTTGTCGCCGTTGCGCATCAAAAACTCTTCGGCAAGATTTTTGTACGCTATCGAACCCGAACATCTGGGATCGAACAGCATTATCGGCAGACCGTAGCTGGGCGCTTCACCCAGGCGGACGTTGCGCGGTATCTTGGTGGCAAACACTTTGTTGCCGAAAAATTTGGCAATTTCGTCCGTGACGTTTTGCACAAGTCTCGAACGCGCGTCGTACATGGTGAGCACGACGCCTTCCACCGACAGCGACTGGTTGAGATGTCGTTTTGCGAGTTTTATCGTGTTCATCAGCTGGCTCAGACCTTCCAGCGCGTAAAATTCGCCCTGAATGGGAATGAGAATGGAGTCGGCAAAGGTAAGGGCGTTTACCGTGAGAAGCGCCAGCGACGGGGGACAGTCGATTATGATATAATCGTAGACGTTGCGCAGCGGCGAAAGCATTTTTTTTAGCACTTTTTCGCGTTCGGGAACGGACACCAGTTCGACTTCGGCTCCGGCAAGATCGATGTTTGCGGGGAGAATGTCGAGATTTTTAATTTTCGTGTGCAAGATGGCCTGCGACGCCCGCGCTTCACCCGACAGAACGCTGTAAACCGAATAGTCGAGAGCGTTTTTCTCGATGCCCAGCCCGCTGCTGCAATTGCCCTGCGGATCGATGTCCACCGCGAGGACGTGTTTGCCCATAAGAGCGAGATATGCCGCCAGATTGACGCAGGTGGTGGTTTTTCCCACGCCGCCTTTTTGATTTGCTATTGCTACTATTTTTGACATAATTTTCCTCTTTTGCCGGAAATTCGGGCTGAATTTTAATTCTTTACGAATATTATACCACGGAGCGGCGATTTAAGCAAGCGTGTAACCACAATTCTTTGCGAAATCTGTCATATCCGCTTGATTATTTTGCCAAAAAATTTTATAATATTAGACATGAGCATAATAAATCTCGATTCTGTCAGCTTTCGTTACGGGAGCGCGAAAAATAAATATGTGATAAAGAACCTTTCCCTTGACATAGAGGAGGGAGAGTTTATCGCAATCATCGGACACAACGGCAGCGGTAAAAGCACGCTGGCAAAGCTTCTAAACGGACTTTTGCAGCCGACGGAAGGGGTTGTCACGG
>USEG01000149.1 GCA_900553555.1 uncultured Clostridia bacterium | reverse complement strand
GTTTTTATCGCCCGAAATCGTATAGTCGTTTGCGGGACTCTCAATGCTAAGATTTTGGAAAGTAAGATTTTCAACCGTGGCGTTGCCGTACAGCGTGCCGATAAAGCCGGTCATGAAGTATTTGGATGCATGGCCGGACATCGCTTTGGTCTGAGAGTAACCCGTTTTGCTGGTGAGCTCCATTCCGTCGATGATGACGGGTTTTTCGGCATTGGAGGTACCGAAGTAGCCGGAGAAACTGTTTACCGCCTTCCATTCGTGCGACGAAAGGTCGAGCGTGGTGCCGCCCTTGACGATTATGGAAGTGTTTTTGTCCTGGTTGGTGGTGGTGTTCATCTGAACGAATATCGAATAGACGTATTCGCCGGCAGCTTTCTGCGCCGCCTCTCTTTCCTGCGGCAAAGCGCCTGCGGGAATGATGGTTTCGATAGTGTAAAGGTTGGGCTTTGCGGACTCGGAATCGCTGGTGAAGTCGCCCGTGCCTACGACGGACGCCGTGACCTTTGCGTAAGAAGAACCGAATTTGTCGGACTCGATGGTGTTGCTGGCATATACTTTGACGGCTTCACCTTCCTCGATGCCCAGCGCCGACTTAAGTTCGAGATTCTGTTTGTCACCGGTAAGAGAATCGAGAACAAGGTGCAAATCTTCTTTTTGCTGCGCATTGTCGGCAGAATCAAAGTTGATACCGCCGGGGGTAATGGAGCTGGAACCAAGCGACAAGTCTGTGTCGATTGCCGACTCGAAGTTGCCGTTGTACATGAAAAATCTGTCGGTAGCTCCCGCCGAAACCATCGCGTTTGCCGCGTACCCCTCGGGATACTCTATCTTTGCGGTAGTGGAATTGTAAAGAACGCACTGATTTTCCTGCTTATCCCAGAAAACTTCGTATCCTTCCGTAAGGCATACCCAGTTTTTACTGTTGTAGCCGGCGTTTGCAAGCACTTGCATGGCTCCCTCTACGTCTTCGGGTTTACCGTGCAGTTTTTCGTCGCTTGCCAAAGCAACGTTCATCTCGCGAACTGCCTGAGTATCAGCCGACAAACGTGCTTTTTGTATAAGCGAACTGAATGTCGGAATAAGAACCGCTGCAAGAATTGCAATAACAGCGATTACAATTACAAGTTCAACGATTGTAAAACCCTTTTTAACTTGTTTTTTCATTTTTCTTTTCTCCTTTTATATTATATTCATATTTAGCGCTATTACCGCGTTGCTTTTGCGGAATTTTCGTTGCGTAACCGTTCAGCACAGCATTGCGCAATTCTTGAGATAAATTTTATATCTGCGCTCCCGCTCCTTTGTCGGGTTGCGAAAATATACGTTTTCGTCTTTGTCGGCGCGGACATAAACGCGTTTGCCGCGCTTTGTTACGACGTCTATCACCTTTTTTGCGACTATCGCCGCCGCGATGACGCCCGTAATAATAATCACGCATTCTATTGCCAGCACGGGTATAAAAAGCCGGGCGCTGCCCCACACTCCCACCGTGTCGCGCAGCAAAACGTACGCGTCGTCTCCGAACAATCGCCGCGCTATGTACGCGGATGCCGCGTCGGGACTGAGCAGAATGATGTCGATAAGCAGCAGGGCAAACATCACGGCATGAGCGATTATTGCGACGCGCAGTTTCCTTTTTTCCAAAAACCGCGCCACTATTATGTTGAATAATATATAAACCGCAACCAGCGCCACGATCGTCACCCTCCGTTAAATGCAGCAAGTCCGTAAAGACAGCTGCGCCGCGAATATTCGCTTTATTACAACAGGCAGATCAAAAGTCCCAAGCCTATCGCAACCGCCAGCACCCCGAAGAATATTCCGTATCCCAACGGCGCGGGCAACCACTTGTTGAGTTTGTTTTCGGCGGCGTCGGGGGCACCCTCTTCTGTCTGAGTTTCCTGAGCGTCCTGCGTCTCCTGAGTT
This sequence comes from uncultured Clostridia bacterium, assembly GCA_900553555.1. Lineage (GTDB taxonomy): Bacteria > Bacillota > Clostridia > Christensenellales > Pumilibacteraceae > Neoclostridium > Neoclostridium roslinense. The sequence goes on along the minus strand of USEG01000149.1, from coordinate 634 downwards.
TCCTGAGCCTCGGCCGTCGCGGCGGTTTCGTTTTCTTCGCCGCATGCCGGCTTGTCTTCTGGTTGCTTTCCGGCAGCGTCGACGTCCGTTTTGTCCGGAGCCATGTCGCTTTCCTGCACAGCCGAATCCGAAATGTTTTTGTTTTCCGTATCCTGCATTTTGCTACCTCCTTCTTTTCAAGGTGTTTTACGATTTTTGTTGTCGCAATCCATAATTATTATGTGGTAAATTTTATTTTTTGTGCATATACCGTTTTTAATAAGACAATTATACAGCAAAAAAACAGACTTGTCAAACAATTATTACTAATTATGCATTTTTTTTGAAAAAAATATGTTTTTATAAGGTTTTTTTTTACTTTTTGCCGTTTTTCGGTTAAAAATGCCCCCCCCCCCGTATAATTTTTTCTTATTAAATTTATGCAATAATTTTATCGATTTTTCTTCGATTTTTGCATTTTTCGAAATTTTTGTGCGATTATAAGGCGGTTTTAGTCTGTTAATTTATTTTGTCAGCGCGGCAAACAAATCGCCCATAAGCGCGTCGCGTTCGATGTGCCAGACGTACCTTATGAAATGCGCGTCGGGCATAAAAGAATAGTGATGGTCGTATTGCGGCAGGGGCGCGCGCACAA
>USEG01000148.1 GCA_900553555.1 uncultured Clostridia bacterium | reverse complement strand
GCCATCGAAAAGTGCGAAAAACCCGGCGTTTATATCTACAATCTCGGCACGGGAATAGGTTATAGCGTGCTGGACGTAATTCATGCGTTTGAAAAGGCCTGCGGTCACAAAATTCCGTACGTCATCGCACCGCGCCGCCCGGGCGATATTGCCGCCTGCTCCGCCTGCGCCGACAAAGCCGAAAAAGAGCTGGGCTGGAAAGCCACCCGCAACCTTGACGATATGTGCGCGTCGCTGTGGAAATGGCAGACAATGAACCCCGACGGATTTAATACGAAACTGCAATAAAAATTGCGGCAGTATAATTATACGAAAAATGTAAGGAGGCATAACAGATGAAAGAAATTACTTTGACTTCCGAAAATTTTACGGAAGAAGTGCTCGACTCGGATATACCCGTTGTGGTGGACTTTTGGGCTACATGGTGCGGTCCGTGCATGATGATGGGCCCGATTATCGCCGATATAGCCAAACAGTACGACGGCAAAGTCAAAGTCGGAAAAGTCAATGTTGACGACGAAGTCTCGCTGGCGGAAAAATACCGCATCTCGGCTATTCCCGCTATCTTTCTTTTTAGGGACGGTACAGTCGCCGCCACTTCGATCGGCTATAAATCCAAGGAAGAACTGATAAAGCAATTGGGAATTTAAGGTTGCTGTATAAAACCATAAATTCAAAGCATATTTTTGCCGGCGGCAATTTTGGGCTGTTTTTCGGGTGCCGTTTTATCGGGTTCCCGCGTCGTACAGTATAGAATCTGCCGCATTGCTCTATTACGGAGGTACAAATGTCGTACATACAGGACGTCTTATCGTCGCTTAAAGCAAAAAATCCCGGACAAAACGAATTTATACAGGCAGCCGAAGAAGTTCTTACTTCGCTCTCGCCCGTTATTGCCGCACACCCGGAATACGAAAAAAACGCTATCTTGGAAAGACTGACCGAACCGGACAGACAAATCATGTTCAGAGTGCCGTGGACAGACGACAACGGAAAAATTCATGTAAACCGCGGCTATCGCGTTCAGTTCAGCAACGCCATCGGCCCGTACAAGGGAGGCCTTCGCTTTCACCCCTCCGTCAATCTCGGTATAATCAAATTCCTGGGGTTTGAGCAGATTTTCAAAAACAGCCTTACGGGACTTCCCATAGGCGGCGGTAAGGGCGGCAGCGATTTCGATCCGAAAAACAAGTCGGATGCGGAGGTTTTTCGTTTCTGCGTGAGCTTTATGACGGAATTATACAAGTACATTTCCGCCGATGAGGACGTGCCCGCCGGAGATATAGGCGTAGGCGGTCGCGAAATAGGATATATGTTCGGACAGTACAAAAGGCTTAAAAACGCTTTCGACAACGGAGTTTTAACGGGCAAAGATCTCTCTTACGGCGGCAGTCTTGTGCGTAAAGAGGCCACCGGTTATGGGCTTATATATCTGACAAGCGAGATGCTTAAACACGCCGGAAAAAAACTCAGCGGCATGACAGCCGTCATTTCCGGAGCGGGCAACGTCGCCATTTACGCGGCGGAAAAGGCCTCTGCTTTAGGCGCCAAAGTCGTCACTTTATCGGACTCGACGGGATGGATCTTCGACCCCGACGGCGTAGATCTTAAAGCCGTAAAACAAATAAAAGAAGTAAACAGGGGCAGATTAAAAGAATATACGGCGTTTAGACCCGGGGCGGAATATCACGAAAACGGCAACGTCTGGCAGGTTCCGTGCGACATTGCTTTGCCGTGCGCCACGCAAAACGAACTGAATCTTGACGACGCGCGCAACCTTGTCAAGGGCGGCGTACTTGCCGTTGCGGAGGGCGCAAACATGCCCACTACTCCCGACGCTACGGAATTTCTCATGCAAAACAACATCTTATTGGCTCCCGGAAAAGCGGCAAATGCCGGCGGCGTCGCTGTTTCGGCACTCGAAATGTCGCAAAACAGTCAGCGCATGAGCTGGTCCTTCGACGAAACGGACGAAAAACTGATGACCATTATGAAAAACATATACGACAACATTTCTTTAAACGCCGAAAAATACGGTCATAAAGGCAATCTTGTGATGGGCGCAAATATCGCCGGTTTTATTAAGGTTGCCGACGCTCTTATTTCCCAGGGGCCGCAATAATGCCAAGAGGCGTGCCATTATGTCACGCATAGTACTTTACATATTGTGTTTTGGCGCAATTTTGCGCGATTTTACCCAAAATCATCAACTAAATTTAAACGAGGAAAACAATGCCTTTAATCGAGTTTATTTGCCCTGAATGCGGATATACGGCAGAAGAACTTACTTCAGTCGACGAAAAAGCGCCGATATGTAAAAACTGCGGCGCTCGCATGACGCAGAAGTACTGGGGCAAAATTTATGTAAACAAGCGTATGCCCGAACATTGCTCGGGCAACTGCAGCACCTGCAAAGGCTGCGGAAAATAAGGAGATTTATTATGGACGAAATTTATTTAAGGCGCAGCGTAAGAAATTATTTAACTACGCCCGTGGAAAAAGAAAAACTGCTTGCCGTCGTAAAGGCGGGCACCTGCGCTCCATCGGCGCTTAACAATATGTCCAGACAATTTACCGTCATAAGCAACAAAGACATAATAAAGGAG
>USEG01000147.1 GCA_900553555.1 uncultured Clostridia bacterium | reverse complement strand
GAGGCCGTGGCCGTCGCCCGACGCGCCGATGTGGTGGTAATGTGCGTGGGCGAGCATCAGGATTACAGCGGCGAGAGCAAGAGCCGCGGCGATATATGCATACCGCCCGTGCAGAAAAAACTCATCGAAGAGATCAAAAAAGTAAACGAAAACATTGTGCTATGCATCTTTTGCGGCAGACCGCTTACTCTGACGGACGTACTGCCTTTGTGCAAGGCGGCGGCGGTGGTGTGGCAGCCCGGAACGGAAGGCGGCAGCGCAATAGTCAATCTGTTGACGGGCAAGGCCAACTTCTCGGGAAAACTCTCCATGACGTTCCCCTGTCACGTCGCGCAGTGCCCCATATACTACAACCATATGTCCACCGGCAGACCCAAGCCGAGCGAAGATTTCGACGGCTCGTACGTCTCCATGTATGTGGACATTCCCAACGCGCCGCTGTTTCCCTACGGGTACGGCTTGTCATACTCGCAGTTTGAAATAGGAAAAGTAAGGCTTTCGAGCGATAAGCTGGAGCGCGGCGGAAAAATCACGGCGTCGGTTTCTGTCGCCAATACCTCTAAAACCGACGGATACGCGACGATCCAGCTGTATATACATGACCTTTTCGCCTCACGCGTGCGCCCCGTTAAAGAACTGAAAGCTTATAAGAAAGTCTATATCAAAGCGGGCGAAAGCATTGACGTTTGTATGGATATCGAAGAAAATATGCTTAAATTCTGGGACGAAAACATGAAATATCTGGCGGAAAACGGCGAGTTTGACGTCTACGTCGGCGAAGACAGCTCCACCGAAAATTCGGCGCGTTTTACGCTTGCGTGATAGTCTTTTGGCATCGTGCGGGCGGATATTTTCCCTAAGAGCAGGCGGGCGTTGCGATGAAATACCGCCGCAAGCGGATTATGCCGCAGTTTAATAAAAATAAAAAAAATAAATTATTCGTAAATGTATTGACAAAACACGGATTGTGTAATATTATTATATTATAGCTTTACAAAAAAGTTAAAAAAATTTACGGGTAATGATGATGAGCAGCGTTTTTCTTAGAAAAGAGACAAAGTATATTCTCAATTCAAAGAGTTATGAAACGCTGCTTTTTATTATGCGCGCGCACATGAAACGCGACAAATACGGCAGGCAAACCGTAAACAACGTGTACTTCGACAACGACAGCTACGAGCTCATATCGCGTTCCATCGAAAAGCCGGTTTATAAGGAAAAGGTGCGTATGCGCGTTTACGGCAGGCCGGATGAGACCAGCCCCGCGTTTTTCGAAATCAAAAAAAAGTATGACGGAGTGGTCTTTAAGCGCCGAATAAGCACCGATGTCGGGGCGATGCAAAGGTACATTGACGAGGGCCGACCCATAGACGACAGCCAGATTTTCAGGGAAATAGACTATGTGTACAGGATAAAAAAGCTGTCGCCCAAAGTGGTGCTTGCATACGAGAGAGAGGCCTATTACTGCAGTTACGACGAAAATCTGCGCATTACTTTCGATACGGGCATAAGATTCAGGACAGATTTTCTCGACATAACAAAAAAGGCGCCCATGACGTTTCTCACCGGCGGCGACGTCGTGCTTATGGAAATAAAATGTCTTTTGGGATATCCGCGTTGGCTTATCGATTTTTTGACGCGCAACGGCATATACAAGACGTCCTTTTCAAAGTACGGAAAGGTTTATACGGACGCGATTCTTTGCGACAGCGAGGCAAAACTAAAGGAGAAAATTTTATGTTCAGTTTAGACACGACCACGACAGAGGGAATACTTTACAGCATGGCGTTTGCGTTGTTGTTCGGCGCGGTTACGGCGGTAGTGTACGCCGTCAAAAACCGCTATTCCCGCAACATGTTCATTTCGCTTATAGTGCTGCCGGTGGCGATAGGCGCCGTTCTTACGCTCATAAATACCAATCTGAGCGGGGAAGTGGGCGTGGGAATAGCCATCGCGGGCGCTTTCAGTCTTTTAAGATTTCGTTCGGTGCCGGGTACGGCGCTTGACATAACGTATGTCTTTATAGCTCTCGTATCGGGCGTTACGGCGGCGACGGGGCAGGTGGCGTACGGCGGAATAGCCGTGGGAGCGACGCTGCTCATTCTGCTGATTTTCAAGTTCATTCCCGACAAAAAGAGCAAAAGCAATATGCGTTCGCTGCGTCTTACCGTGCCCGAAAGCCTTAATTATGCCGAGGCTTTTGAAGAAGTATTAAAACAATATGCGCTGTCTTATGAGCTGGTAAAGGTAAAAACTACCAATATGGGCAGTACGTTTGAACTTATTTACGATATCATGCTTAAAAACGGCGCCGACGAAAAGCAGTTTATAGACGATTTGCGCGTTCGGAACGGCAATCTGCCCATTTCATGCAGTGTGCTTGTCGGCAGCAACGAACAGCTGTAAAAAAATAATAAAAAAAGGCGCAGGCTGTAGAAACGCCCGCGCCTTTTTTGCGCCTAAACGCCGAGTTAAACCGGTAATTGCGTCAAGTTGCGATTATTCCGGCGGCGCGCAGAGAAGCAAGCAGCGCGTTTAGGGTGTTGGCAACGTCGTCTGCCGAAGGGGACGCCTGAACGTCCGATACCGCCGTGCCTTGCGTTACGGAGCCGGCAGGACCCTGGGGGCCTTGGGGGCCGGTGGGACCCGTGGGACCGACTGCACCAGCAGC
>USEG01000146.1 GCA_900553555.1 uncultured Clostridia bacterium | reverse complement strand
GCTTTACGTTTTTTTGACCGCGTAAGCAGCCGCCGTCCGCCTTGTCGATCGTAAAAGCAGCCCTTTTTTCGTCGTACGAAAAAAATGTGCGGAGCCTGTCGCGTACGTTTATTTTAATATGAATTATATAAAGTATATTTATTTTTGACAATGAATTTTGTGTTTACGGCACATTGTTTGCCGATATTACTGTTATTTTGCCGTACTCCCGGGCAAAGCCGGGCGACGGAAAATAAGGGGTATTTTTATGCTGCATCACTACAATAAACAGGAGAGGATGAATTCGTTCACCTATGCCGGGGACGACATCCATCTGGGTATAAATCTAAAAGATATAGGTCATCAAAAGACGCTGCCTTTTCATTCATACGGGCCTGCCGTGCGCGACTATTGGCTTATTCACGTAATAGCGGAAGGAAAAGGGCAGTTCGTCAAGGGCGGAGAAGTGCACATGCTGGGCAAGGGCGACTGTTTTATCATCCGCCCCATGGAGGTGACGACGTACATTTCCGACGGAGAAGAGCCGTGGGAATATTATTGGCTGGGATTTAGCGGCGACGACGCGAAAAAACTGGCGGACTACGCTCTGCCGGAAGAAGTGTGCGCCGCAAAGGCGGGCAAGGAAGCGTTTACGAGCATCGTTTCCTTTTACAACGCGTTTGCCGCCGGGAGAGAGCCGGACGAGCTTACCATAGTTTCAAGACTATACGAATTTTTGGCTCAGCTGCGCAAAAGCATAGCGCCTGACGAAGCCACAAAGCAGGATATAGTGTCCGTGGCGCTGCAATATCTCGAGAATAATTATTTCAGAGACATCAACATTTCGCGTCTTGCCGCCGAACTGGGCGTGACGCGGTCGTATTTTACGGCGCTTTTCACCGAAAAGACGGGCAGTTCGCCGTATAATTTTTTGACGGCATTGCGTCTCGAAAAAGCCAAAAGTCTGTTGTCGGAGAGCGAATTGCGCGTGTCGGAAGTGGCGTATTCGGTGGGATTTGCCGGAATAGAGCGTTTTAGCGACATGTTTAAGAAGTATTTCGGGCAAAGTCCGCTTGCCTATCGCAAAAGCGTAAGGCAATAGTCTTTAATTATAAGCGCATTTAAGAGGTACGGGCGGGACGAAAGTCAAATTTTATCGTCTTGCCCCGTATTTTTATTGTTAAATACCGCGATTTATGGTATAATATCAAAAAACGACGGAGAAGTTATGACCGAAAAAGAAGCAAGACAATTGAGCCCGCTCGTAATGGCGTTTGTGGGAGACGGCGTTTTTACGCTTTTCGTCAGGAGCAGACTGGCGGAAGAAAGCCGCGGCAAGGCAGGGTCACTCCACAAAACGGCCAGCCGTTATATAAGCGCCGCTTTCCAGGCGTACGTAATGGACGCGCTTTCCGGCGAACTCACCGAAGAGGAAACCGACATTGCCCGAAGGGCCCGCAACGCGCACAATAACACGGTGGCGAAAAACGCTACGGTGCTGGACTATAAAAAGGCAACGGCTTTCGAGGCGGTGCTGGGGTATCTCAGTTTGTCGCGTCAGACCGACAGACTTGACTATATTTTACAAAAAGCTTATTATCTCGACAAACACAAGGAGGACGAAGATGAGCAGAGCCGATGATATTTTTCTTTCCAACTTAAACGACATAATGGAAAACGGAACGTGGGACACCGATTTGCCCGTAAGACCGCGGTGGGAGGACGGGACGCCGGCGCACACGGTCAAAAAATTCTGTATCGTCAACCGCTACGACCTTAGCCGCGAATTTCCCATCATCACGGTGCGAAAGACGGCTTTTAAGAGCTGCATCGACGAGATTTTGTGGATATGGCAGAAAAAAAGCAACAACATCCACGACCTTCATTCGCACATATGGGACAGCTGGGCGGACGAAACCGGTTCGATAGGCAAGGCGTACGGCTATCAGCTGGGCGTAAAACACAAGTACAAGGAAGGCATGTTCGACCAGGTGGACAGGGTGCTTTTCGATTTAAAAAACAATCCCCAGTCGCGCCGAATTCTCACCAATATATACGTTCATGCGGATCTTAGCGAAATGCATTTATATCCCTGCGCCTATTCGATGACCTTCAACGTCAGCGGCAAAAAGCTGAACGGTATTCTCAATCAGCGCAGCAACGATATGCTCACCGCCAACAACTGGAACGTGGTGCAGTACTCGGTGCTGCTCATGATGATGGCTCAGGTGTCGGGGCTGGAGCCGGGCGAATTGGTGCACGTCATCGCCGACGCGCATATTTACGACCGCCATATCGAAATATGCAAGGAGCTGTTCGATAAGCCCAGATACGCCGCGCCGACCTTTAAGATGAATCCCGACATTAAAGATTTTTACAAATTCACGGTGGACGACTTCCTGCTCGAAGACTATAAATATTCGCCGCTTAACAAAAAGATAGAGGTGGCTGTTTGATGAAGGCAATTGCAGTAGTGGACAAAAACTGGGGCATAGGCAAAGAGGGCGGACTTTCGCTGCCCGCCGACATGAAATTTTTCCGCGAAACCACCACCGGCGCCACGGTGGTCATGGGCAAAAAGACGCTGGCGTCCTTTCCCGGCGGCAGACCGCTTAAAAACAGGACTAATATCGTGATAGATTCGAAATGCCTGCACGACGGCTGCGTCACCGTAAAAAATCTCGACGAACTTTTTGCCGTTTTAAAGGACGTAAAAGGCGAAGTTTACGTTATCGGCGGCGCCATGACGT
>USEG01000145.1 GCA_900553555.1 uncultured Clostridia bacterium | reverse complement strand
CGGCATGGACGGGGGAGTGGTGGGCACCACATACAATACAAAGGAAAGCGATATAAATCTGTACATAGCGCGTTCGCTAAGGCATTATCTCATCAAAAACGGGTACAACGTCATCATGACGCGCACAAAAGACGTCGCTCTGTCCGACGGAAAAACGCAAAACGCCAAAATGTCGGACATGAAAAAGCGCGCCGAAATAATCAATTCGGCAAAACCCGATCTCATGATAAGCATACACCAGAATTCCTATCCGCTTTCGAGCGTTTGCGGAGCGCAGGTGTTTTACGACGAAAGTTCGTCTCTCGGTAAAAAAGCCGCCGAAATATTCCAGCAGACGCTAAACGACAGCCTTAAAAAAAACCGCGTCGCAAAGCAGGAAGAATATTACGTTTTGCAGTGTTCGCCCTATCCGTCGGTGCTGGTGGAATGCGGTTTTTTGTCCAATCCCGAGGAAGAAAGGCTGCTCCTTACCGCCGAATACCGCGAAAAAGTAGCGTATGCGATATACACGTCCACAGTTTTGTATTTTGACAGCCTGTCCGAAAATGTTGGCGATAACGTATAAATATTCTTATATAAGCCTTGATTTTTTTTCGGCCATATGGTACAATATACGTATAGATTATAAAGGAGGGCAAAAATATGCCTTGGTACGGATGGCTAATAATAGCGGTGGTGGTAATACTGGTCGTTATAGTGGTTGCGTGGTGGATTTCTACCCGCAATAAGTTTGTTCGTCTGGAAGTTAGCTGCGATGAAAGTTTGTCAGGAATAGACGTTTATCTCAAAAAGAGATACGACCTTATTCCCAATATAGTGGAGACGGTAAAGGGGTACGCCAAACACGAGAGCGCTACGCTCGAAAACGTCATCAAAGCGCGTAACGCCGCCATGACGGCCACCGGCGACGCCAAAGTACAGGCTGAAAACCAGCTGTCGGGCACATTAAAATCGCTGTTTGCCTTGTCGGAAGCCTATCCGGCGCTCAAAGCCGACACTCAGTTCTTGAATTTGCAGAATCAGCTGCAAAGCATCGAGACCGATTTAAGCCAGGCAAGGAAGTATTACAACGGTACCGTAAAACAGTATAATACGTCCATACGTATGTTCCCCGCAAGTATTGTCGCAGGCAGTATGCACCTGGAAAAGCGCGCCTTCTTTGAAGTGGACGAAGCGGAGCGTCAAAACGTTAAAGTCCAGTTTTGACCGCCATGAAAAAAAGACTGACTCGCGCTGTCTTTCTGCTTTTGGCGGCGGCGTTTGTGCTGGCGGCGTATTTTGTCGGCGGCAGTTTGCTTTTCGCCGGCGACGATTATTCCCGGAACGGAATAAATCGCGGAAAACAGCATTTTGCCGCTTCCCCGCAGGGGCAGGATTATAGTTATACAATAAAGAGCATAAATACCACCGTCACGGTAAACGAAGATTCGACGGTGGATTTTGTCGAGGAGATCACTGTAGACTTTTATTCGCCGCACCTCGGAATTTATCGCGATCTCCCCACCAATAGCGGCGAAAGGTACGAAAACATAGAAATTATCAAGTCCGAATGGTATTCGGTAAGTCACATAGACGGTTTCTTGCGCATATCGCTGGGCTTGCCCGACGGAGCCGGCCGCGTGACCGGCGTACATTCGTATAAAATAGGATACACGCTCATCATGCCGCCGAGAGCCGAAAGCGGCGACCTATATCTCAATCTTATAGGTTTCGGCTTCGACACCGATATCGAGACGGCAAACATAACGATGTATGTCCCGACTTATATGGAAAACATGAGCTTTTATACCGGTTACGGTTCGTCTTCCGCGTCGGATAAAGTTGAAGTAAGCGATATAACTCGGGACGAGGCGAGCGGAAAATACAAGTATACCTTTGCCGTCGGCGGGCTGGACGCATTCAGCGGCGTTACGCTGCGTGCGGAAATTGCCGCCGGTGTAGTCAAAGATTACAGCGATCCTTTCCCGGTTGCCGAGACGCTGGTGTTTTTGGCAATGGTGCTTATCGCGGCGTTTTTGTTTATCTGGGCGTCAGGCGGACAGCTTGTCACTCCCATTACGAACTATTATCCGCCCATCGGCGATGACGGTCAAAAGATGACCCCCGCCGACGTCGGACTGTATATCGACGGCACTCTTAGCGCCAAAGACATCACGTCCATGATATTTTACTGGGCGTCGAAGGGACTGATAGCCATCGACGACGTTCAGTCCGACAATCCGCTGCTTATCAAGAAACGCGAGGCCAGCGTAAGTCAGGCGGGCGGCGAACAGTATCTTAAGCTTTTTGACAGGATATTCTCCGGCGGCGATGAAGTGCGCGTCGATGAGCTGCAATATAAGCTGACTGCGCCGTTTAGTTCGATAACGGCAAAATCGCGCAAAAAAGCGCTTGCGTTTTACGACAAAAAGATGGCGGTTTTGTCGGGCGTGCTGGCCGTATTGGCGATTTTATCGGCGGTGGCTGTCGCCGTGATACACGAATATATCACGATAAAAGCCTATGACATCGCCCCGGGTTACGCCTTGTTTGCCATAGTCATGCTGGCGGGTTATTTTGCCCTTACGGCGCTGTGGAAATACAAATACAAGCTAAGATATTATAAATTTTTGGCGGTACTTGCTTTTGCGGCGCTGGTAGTCGTAGGTACGCTGGCGGCGCTGCTGCCGCTGGGTATCATGCCGGACGTAATTACGTTGGCGCAGGCGCTGCTGCTGGGCGCGGGAGCGTCGGCTTTGGTGGGCGCAGCTGCGTTTTGCCACAGAAG
>USEG01000144.1 GCA_900553555.1 uncultured Clostridia bacterium | reverse complement strand
TGGTGGGTTATATCTATCTGTTTACAGGGGCTAAAATAAGTAAAGGAGAATAGAGATAATGAAGAAAATGTTAGTTGTATATTATTCCTGGTCAAATGGAAACACGAAAAGAATTGCAGAGCAGCTGACTAATGGGACAGGTGCAGATATTGCGAGAATCGAAACAGCAGAGCCATACAGCGGCAGTCATGAAGATGTGGTTGAACAGGGAAAAAGAGAGGTAGAGGCAGGCTTTATGCCTCAGATCAATCCGATATCTGTAAATCTTGCTGATTATGATGTGATTGCTATCGGAACTCCAACGTGGTGGTATACGATGGCACCTGCAGTACTTACATTTCTCCACCAGCAGGATTTTACCGGGAAGACAGTGATTCCATTTATGACAAATGGTGGATGGCCGGGGCATGTTATAAAAGATATGGAGGAAAATTGCAAAGGAGCTGCCTTTGCACATGAAATGCAGATTCAGTTTGATTCCAAAGGAAAAGATCATCTGGAAACTTCAGAAGAGGTGATTATAGAATGGATTGGGCAGATAAATACTGATATAAACAAATAACCATAAGGAGAGATAAAACAATGAGAAAAAATTTTGGAGCAAAGCCATTTTTATATCCACAGCCGGTTATGATTCTGGGAACCTATGATGAAAATGGAAAGGCAAATGCAATGAACGCTGCATGGGGCGGAATTGTAGGTGCAAATGAGATTATTGTAGATTTGTCTGCCCATAAGACAACAGACAATATTATCGAACGATGCCAGAGCGCTGCTGTGCATGAGTTTGAACATTTCCTGCCTGTCGGAATATTTCGCACCGACAAACGCCGGCACATCCGCCCACATATCGTCTATAAGCGCCCATCTTACAGGAATGCCTTTGGCTGTAAATTCGGCGCATTTTTCCAACAGCCCCGCATGATTTACGCGTATCTGCAAAGCGTCCCAGCTGCACCAGCCGAGATATTCGAGCACTTCGGGATACACTCTGTCGCCGCGCATAAGAGCCGGACCGGACGTACTCTTTATCGCCGCCGAAAAACACTTTTCTATAAGTGAAAACGCGTCGCTCCCTCGGCCCGTTACCGCAATGGTTTCGGTGCATTGAGTAAGTCCGCCGTAAAGCGAAAAGGTACGCGCTTTAAGCACATCCCCGTCCGAAAAAAGCACAGTTCTGTAATTTTCGGACACAACCGGCAGTATTATCGTCACGACGTCGCCGGTTTTCATGATTAGCAGCTGTGTTTCATCGGGAATGTCGCTGACTTTGTCGCAGAAAACAGGACGGCACCAATACTCACTGTGGCGCTGCAATGCCGTGGCGCTGTCGAAATCACAATGCGAAAAACTTGTAATTACGGCGCTGTCGGCGTCCAAAAATTCGTCGCTTTTTACATCCGCTTTTAATGAGACAATGCCCTCTCCGCCGTCTATGGTCAATACGGTCGCGGCGCGCTTATGTCCCGAACAGCTTTTTGATTCGGCTTTAATTTTCATAACCTTCTCACCATCTCAAATTATTGATATTTTATCACACTTTGCAAAAAAATACAAGCGTTGCCGCGCGGGCTTTTTAACGAATATTAAAAAACCGCCTTTATCCACAGCGAATAAAAGCGGAACAATTTGTTTTTGATGATTTTGACTATAGATAGAGCTGTTATTTTATTTCGTCGAATACTCTTACGTAATCGCACATAAAGCAGTCGGAAAGTTCTTCGTCCGTCCATTCGGTTTTCTTTTGACCGCGTCTGTAGCCATGTATTTCCGTAGACAGCAGAATAAACTGCTCGACTTTGGATACGGGAGCGGAGGAACGCGCCGTTTCCTTTCCGTCAAAATAAAACACATACCCCTCTTCCGACCAATACATACCCACTCTGTGGAACTGTCCGTCTTCGGTATACGGATAGCGGACGCGGGCGCTTTCGGCAAAAGTTTTTCCGTAGCCGCCGTAAATATTGCCGCTGGTGAGTTGATCTTTGCCGAAATTTTCTATTATGTCGCTTTCCACCCCGCTGTACTCGGGATTGAAGGACGTTCCTATAGAGGGACTCTGCGTCCAAAAAGCGCTCCACCAGAAGTTTTTGGTCTGAAATTTTACGCGCGCCTCGTAGTAGCCGTATCTGTGCATAAATTTGGGCGTGTCCAGCGGTTTAAGCGGCCATATCTCCACTTCGCCGTTCCACGGATTGTTTCCTTTGCAACCTTCCAATCGGTTTTGGATTGCGCCGAAAAGGTCTATATCTTCTCTTAACGTAATTTTACTTACGCTTTTCGCGTCGCCGTTGTTACTATTGTAATTATTGATAAAAGAGGCAAATTGTCCGCCACTCGTTACCGATACCGTCTTCACTCCGTTTTCTTCAGTAATAGTATAATCTTTAAATTTTATCTCGCCGTTAAGAGAAAACAATGTTCCCTTTTCCGCCGATAAATCAAGCGACTTGTACTCTTCCGGGAAAAGAACGGAATTGTTTTCGTCTACATACAAAATGCGGTTTGCGGTTTTATACCAATAAAACATACGCCCGGAAGTCAAAGGCTTGTAATTATCGAGATCAATATTTTCCTCGTTAAGCGCCTTTATAACGTCAGTAATATTATCTACCCCGTTAGTGATATTCTTTGTTGCCAAATGAGTATTCATTTGTCTGCATGCTTGAATATCAACCGATTCGTTGGCTTTTTTCGTAACGGAAACGAAGGTCGGAATAAGCACGGCGGCGAGTATCGCCACGACGGCTATTACGACGACCAACTCTACGATAGTAAAGCCTTTTTTGTTTGTCTTTTTCA
>USEG01000143.1 GCA_900553555.1 uncultured Clostridia bacterium | reverse complement strand
CTGGGGGTAGCCGGCAGCCTCAAGAAGTCTGTACATGGTGTTGGAGCAATAGTAGCCGCCGCAGCCGCCGCCGGCGGAGAGATAACGCTTAATAATTATTGCGAAAAAGACATGAGGGCGGTGGAGGCGAAGTTCAGGCAGTGCGGCGTGAGTATAGCGCATCACGGAAGTAGCGCTACAATAAGATCGGACGGACATCTTTGCGCGGCAAAAAGAATCGAAACGCATCCCTTTCCCGGTTTTCCCACGGATATGCAGCCGCAAATGACAGCGGCATTATGTTTTGCAAAGGGCACAAGCATCGTCATCGAAAATTTGTTTGAAAACAGATTTAAATATACGCGGCAGCTGATAAAGATGGGAGCGGATATTACGGTAAAAGGCAGCGTTGCAGTGATAAAGGGAAAGGGCGCTTTGCACGAAGCGGACATGACGGCAGAAGATTTACGGGGCGGCGCCGCCATTATCGTCGCTGCTTTGGGAGCGGAGGGAGACAGCAGGATCAGCGGGCTTACGCATATCGACAGGGGATATTATAAAATAGAAAACGATTTGCGGCTTTTGGGTGCCGATGTAGAAAGAATAATGTAAAATATTCATTTTTTGTACGCCGGAATAATAAGAATAAATAAAAATATAAAAAACTGTTGCATTATGCAATAGTTTTTGTTATAATATTACATAAGGTGAAATATGAAAAGCAAAAAAACGTTGGTTCTCTTCTTGATATTATGTTTTTTAACGATACTGATAATAATCGGCAGCGTGCTTTTTTCAGTGAAAACCATTGTTGGATATTGCTACAACGACAACGACCCCGATCTTGTGCAACAGGTAATCGACGCGTCTTCATCGGAGTTGTCCACGGGCACCAATATTTTTCTCGTTAATGAAAATGATATTATCGAAAAAATCGAAAGCGATGTTATAAACGTCAAGGTCGTAAATATCGAACGCAAATTTCCGTCAAGCGTATATATCAATTTTTACAAAATAGAAGAATACTTTGTCGTCGAGCATGACGGAGGATATTTATACGTTTCAAACGATTGCAAGATTTTGCGCCAGTCCGATAATCTTACGTCAGAACGCCGCATCAAGCTGCTTATACCCGATGTTCTCGAAGGAGTTGCGCCGGGCGATACGCTTTTTTCCACTCAGTCGCAGCTGTATACAATTACAAACGCGTTGATGAACGCGCTGTCGCGGCTGGAAGACTATCAGAACATGTTGGAAATTATCGACAGAATAGACTTGCGGTTTTTGGATCAGAATGTTTTGTTTATAAAAACTGTCGCCGGGGTGTGCATCGAGGCACAGCAGCCGGGTACCGATATTTTATCGAAGATGCAGCTGGCTATCAGTTTTGTCAATAACGCCGATTTCGAGCAAAAAAGCAAAGGAACGATTATTTTATCCGGCTCCGGCAACAAAATAAACAGCTCTTATTCGGAAGAGGACAGATATTCGGACTTTTTGATAAATAATACTTAATTAAGAAAAATGATTGCCGTTGCAATTGACAAAAGTCGATAAAAATTATAAAATTATTACAATAGGGTAAAAAGGAGTTAAGACGGAATGATACAGAATATTGCGGTTCTTGATATCGGATCGAGTAAACTTACTGTTCTCATCGGACAAAGAGGTGCCAACAATACGATACAAGTCAAAGGAATAGGAGAATGCAAATACGACGGCTATTCCGACGGGGAATGGCTGAGCAAAGAAAATTTACCTGCCGCCGTCAATACCGCCATTGCTTCCGCGGAACAGGCTGCCGGCGTAAAAATAAGATCGCTGTACATAGGCGTTCCCGGCGAGTTCTGTTTTGTCGAATGCAAGGAAGCCGGCATAGGATTTAATAAGCGGCACCGTATTACCGATGCCGATCTGGACAAGCTGTACAGCGCGTGTTCGTTCAGCGAATATGCAAACGAATATGATATTATAAACGTGCAGCCCATATCTTTCATGATTGACAACAGCCGCAGAGTCATGGTGCCTGTTGGTCAGTACGCCGTGCAGTTATCCGGTTATTTGTCACACGTATTCGCCGAGAAGAAGTTTATAGGCACATTTGACAGAATAGTTTCGGATATCGGCGTCGAACAGGTAGATTATGTATCTTCCAATCTTGCGGAATATTTATTGCTTTTCCCGGAAAAGAAAAGAGATGAAGGCGTAATTTTGGCGGATGTCGGGTACATATCGTCGACGTTGTGTATAGGAAAAGGCGACGGTTTGCTGGACATGAAAAGTTTTTCGATGGGCGGCGGACACATAGAGGCCGATCTATCCATGGCCTTGGAAATACCATACAAGCAGGCCGAAATGCTAAAACGCAAAGTTATCGTATCGCTTGACGCCGGGGACGATGAAATTTATGAAATAACAGTAGGGGATAAAATTCGTTCTTTCCCCGCGAAGACGGTAAACGAAATTGTCCGCTACAGGTTGGGTGTGATTGCAAAAATGCTGGCAAAGGGTATATCTTCCTCCAACACAAAAATGCCCGATTATGCGCCGCTGTATCTGACGGGAGGCGGTATTGCATTTTTACACGGCGTAAAGGATGAACTCTCGGCTACACTGAGACGCCCCGTGGAAATAGTAGTTCCCCCGATGCCTCAGGTAGGATATCCGGACAAGTCATCCGGCTGGGGCCTTATGGATATGGTATTAAACAATATAATGCCGGAAAAAGAAAATTTCTTGACCAAAATTTTAAATAAAATTAAAAACAGATAAGGAGTTGTAATAGTTATGGAAAACACTTTTGACAGGACCTTGATGCCGGCGCTCATTAAAGTCGTCGGC
>USEG01000142.1 GCA_900553555.1 uncultured Clostridia bacterium | reverse complement strand
AGATCCTTTTGCTCACGCCGCGGCGTTGAACGTTAAAGGAAAGACAATCGCCGTTTTGGGCAGCGGTCTCAATAAAATAGGACCTGTCGGCAATATGGCGCTCGCCGATAAGATTTTGTCGTCCGGAGGGGCCATTATGTCGGAATATCTGCCCAATATGACGGCGACGCGATTTACTTTCCCCGAGCGCAACCGCCTTATAAGCGGCTTGTCGAAGGGCGTATGCGTCATTGAGGCGGGAGATAAGAGCGGAGCGCTTATAACGGCAAAGTTCGCTCTCGACCAGAACCGCGATGTTTTTGCCGTACCTGGCAATGTGGGCAACATAAGATCGGCCGGTACAAATCGTCTTTTGTACGAAGGAGCGCTTGTCGCAAGAAGCGGAGAGGATATACTTGCTCATTACGGTATGCTGCGCAAGCCGGCGGAGAAAAAGAAGTTGCCGCCCATGGACGACGATACCAAAAAAGTTTTCGATATGTTTATAGACGCCGATTCCGTTTGCTTTGACGATATTGTCGAAAGTACGGAATTATCGCCGAAAAAGGTTTCGTCCATACTGACGCGTCTTGAAATTGACAAGTTGATTATGAAAATAAATCCCAATGAATTTTCCAAAAACGGAGATTAAATGCTTTGAAATTAGTAGTTATTGAAGGTGCAGGTAAAGTTAAGACCGTAGAGAAATATCTAGGCAAAGGATACAAAGTTTTTGCGACAAAAGGACATGTTCGCGACTTACCCAAAAAAACGCTGGCCGTAAACGTCAAGAAAGATTTTGAACCCAGATATGAAATTATGCCGGATAAGACGGAAACAGTAAAAGAACTTAAGACGCTCGCAAACAAAGCGGACGAAATTTATTTGGCAACCGACCCGGACCGCGAAGGAGAGGCAATATCATGGCATATTGCAAACATACTGGGCATAAACCCGGACAAACCGGTTAGGGCGGAATTCAACGAAATAAGCGAAAAAGCCGTCAAAAACGGATTGGCGCACCCGCGCGCGATAAACAAAAATCTGGTGGACGCGCAACAGGCAAGACGTGTATTGGATAGATTGGTGGGCTACAAACTTTCCCCCGTCCTGTGTAAAAAAATACACAACAATCTGTCCGCGGGGCGCGTTCAGTCGGTTACATTGCGTCTTATCGTCGAAAGAGAGCGCGAAATACGCGCGTTTAAGCCGGAAGAGTACTGGCTGTTTTTCTCTAATCTCAAGAAGGACGGCAACGTTATGCGCGCCGCATTGGAAAAGAGAAAAGGTAAAAAATTTAAAATAGGCAACAAAGAACAGCTTGACGAGGTAATAGGCGAGCTTGACAAAAACAATAAATACGTAGTGCAAAAAGCGGTAAAAAAAATATCGAAGTCGCACGCTCCGGCGCCCTTCATCACCAGTTCCATGCAGCAGGACGCTCTTAACAAGCTGGGCATGAATCTCAAAAAGACTTCGGCGGCGGCTCAGGCGTTGTATGAAGGCGTAAACATAAACGGCGAACATATTGCCCTTATCACATATATTCGTACCGACTCAACGCGTGTTTCTCCCGACGCTCAGCATGCCGCCCGCGAATTTATCAAA
Source organism: uncultured Clostridia bacterium (assembly GCA_900553555.1). Taxonomy (GTDB): domain Bacteria; phylum Bacillota; class Clostridia; order Christensenellales; family Pumilibacteraceae; genus Neoclostridium; species Neoclostridium roslinense. The sequence continues at coordinate 1,236 of USEG01000142.1, read as the reverse complement.
AAAAACTACGGAGAAAAATTCGTTCCCGCAAAACCGAATATATATGCAAGCAAGCAGTCGGCTCAGGACGCGCACGAAGCTATACGTCCCATAACGCTCGAGCGGACGCCGGAAAGCGTAAAGGACAGCCTGTCAAGCGATAACTACAGACTGTATAAGCTTATTTACGAAAGATTTTTGGCAAGTCAGATGAGCGAGGCCGAGTACAATACCGTCAATGCGGAAATATCCGCCGGCGATTATACTTTTAAGGTGTCGGGAAAAACGCCGTTATTCCCCGGTTACACCGCTGTGTACAGTAGTTATCAGGAAGAAAAAGACGATGATATGGGCGTTAAATTGCCCGAACTTACCGTGGGTGAACAGCTGGAATTTGTTTCTTATAAGTATGAGCAGAAATTTACAAAGCCGCCTGCTCGCTATACGGAAGCCAGTCTCGTAAAAACCATGGAGGAAAAAGGAATAGGCAGACCTGCCACATATACGCCAACAGTCGCCCTGCTCTTTTCCAGACAGTACATCGAGAAAGAAGGTAAATTTATTACGCCGACGAAGTTGGGAGAAGAGGTAACGGATATGCTTATCAAATATTTTCCCGATTTTATGGACGTGGGTTTTACCGCCAATATGGAAAACAAGCTGGACGAAATAGAAGAAGGCGGCAAGGTATGGCAAAATGTCGTAGGCGAATATTACAACGGGCTGGAAGATAAAATTGCCGCGGCTATGGATGATTCGTTTAGTCTCAAAGCCGCCGATGAATTGTCCGACGTAATATGCGAAAAATGCGGCAGCCGCATGGTTTACCGCAACGGTAAATACGGTCGTTTCCTTGCGTGTCCCAATTATCCCAAATGCAAGAATACAAAAGCTTTGGACGAAAACGTCAATGTCATCGATTCTCCCGAAAAAAAGGAAGAACCGACGGGCGAAATATGTGAAAAATGCGGCAAGCCCATGGTAATTCGTCACGGCAGATACGGCGATTTTCTGGCGTGTTCAGGATATCCCAAATGTAAAAACATAAAATCTCTCGCCGCCGACGAAAATTACGGCTCATGTCCGGAGTGCGGCAAGCCCATCAAAAAGCTGACCGGAGACAACATCCTGGATCAGTTCATGGATGAGATCTATAAACTGTAATTTGGCTTTTTTCACAGCTGCCACACCTGCAAAAAACGGGTGCGGCAGTTTGTGCTGTATAAAAAGGAGTACCATTTGTGACACCACTCGTAT
>USEG01000141.1 GCA_900553555.1 uncultured Clostridia bacterium | reverse complement strand
GGCCGGGGCGGTTGACGGGAACAAGTTCGAATGTAAGCGGCCCCGTGTACTCCGCTTTTTTTAGGCGCGATACTATCGACTGCCAATCTGCCAGTCCGTCAAAGGGCATCATATGGGAGTCGTCCAGCCAAGTAAGTTTCTCGCCCGTCATCTTCATGTTGTCGTTAAGATGCGTCGCTATAATTTTGCGTCCGAACCGGCCTATAATGTCATGACAGTGGTTATAACACATTTCATGCCCGGTATCTATGCAGTAACCTATCGCCGGATGACCGTTGAGAGCGTTTATCACAGCGTCAAGATAACTTTCGCCTTCAGTGTTTTCGACGGCGATCTTTACGCCGAGATGCAGCGCTTTTTCGGCAAGACGATAAAACCGCTCTACTCCCGTCTCGTTGGGAGTATTTTTGTCCATGCCTATTATGGCGTGCATGACCACTATGCCGACGCCGGCGTCCGACGCGTCCTGCAAACACTTTGTGAGCATTGCCTCTTCATCGTCGGCGACCCGGTCTTTTTCCCACAGCCTGTCGCAATGCTCAAACGGCGCATGAATGGACTGATAAATAAGCCCGGCGTCCTTTATAAGCGCGGCTATATGTTTGTTGCCCTTTTCCCTGTCCCAGCCGGTAAACATTCCGTCCCAGCCGGCAAGCGCGGTTTTTTCTATCTTTTCGGGCAAAGTCATGTCAAATGCAACGTCGTTGATAATAAGCTTTCTCATTTTTTTCTTCTCCTTTCCATATATTATCACTTAGACACCGCAATGTCAAGTAAAAGCGGATTTTTTGTTAAATGAGTTGCTTTTTTTACAATTTAGTTGTATAATGATTTCAAAAAAAACGGAGGTAGCGATATGTACGCTAAAAATATATGGAAAGACATTCCGGCCGAAAAAAAGGACAATATCTTCGCCTTCGCTGAAGATTATAAATCTTTTTTGACGGCGGCAAAAACCGAACGTTTGGCCGTTGAACAAACCCTGGCGCTGGCAAAAGCGAAAGGGTTTAAAGACGTTGCCGATGTAAAGACCGTAAAAGCCGGCGATAAACTCTATGAGATCAACAAAAACAAAAACATTGCGTTGTACGTAATAGGCGAAAAGCCGCTTACGGAAGGTATGCGCGTCTTGGGCGCACACATTGATTCGCCGCGCTTGGACGTCAAACAAAATCCCTTGTACGAGAGCAATAATTTCGCCCTTTTGGATACGCATTATTACGGCGGCGTTAAAAAATACCAGTTTGTGACCATTCCGCTTGCATTGCATGGCGTCGTGTGCAAAAAAGACGGCACAAGCGTAAACATCAATATCGGCGAACAACCCGACGATCCCGTCGTGGGCATAAGCGACCTGCTTATTCACCTTTCGGGCGAACAGATGCAAAAAACCGCCGCTAAACTTATTCCCGGCGAACAGCTCGACGTAACTGTGGGATCTATTCCCCTTGACGGAGAAGAAAAAGACGCCGTAAAAGCCAACATTCTAAAACTTCTCAAAGACAAGTACGGCATCGAAGAAGAAGACTTTTTGTCCGCGGAAATAGAAGTCGTTCCCGCAGGCCCGACAAGAGATTACGGCCTTGACAAAAGTATGATTGCCGGTTACGGTCATGACGACAGAGTGTGCGCATATACTTCACTGCGCGCAATACTTGACGCAAAACCCGGCAAATACACCTACTGCTGCATTCTTGTGGACAAAGAAGAGATAGGCAGCGTCGGCGCTACCGGTGCGGCCAGCAAATTCTTTGAAAACTCAGTTGCAGAATTGCTTTGCAAACAAGGCTTCGACAGCTACATCGCTCTAAAACAAGCGTTTACCAATTCAAAAATGCTGTCCAGCGACGTAAGCGCGGGCTTTGATCCGCTGTTCCCGGAAGTAAACGACGCGAAGAATGCGGCATATCTTAATAACGGAATTGTATTCAACAAATACACCGGCTCGCGCGGCAAATCCGGTTCTAACGACGCAAATCCCGAATATATAGCGCAGATACGTCGCGTTATGGACGACGCGGGAATATTTTACCAGACCGCCGAACTCGGCAAAGTCGACCAGGGCGGCGGCGGAACCATCGCCTACATTCTCGGCAATTACAATATGAACGTCATGGACGCGGGCATTGCCGTTTTGAATATGCACGCTCCGATGGAAATTGTGGCAAAAGCCGACGTGTACGAAGCATATCTCGCATATATGTGTTTCTTGTCGCTGGAATAATAAAAAAGTAAGTACAAAAAAACAGGTATTATGTCTGACATAGTACCTGTTTTTTTGTGTTTTTGCGTGTTTTTGCGGCAAATCAAGATATTTTTGATGCATTCTTTTTTCGCAACATATCGCCGGGATTGAGTAAAACCGACGAATAAATCTTTACTTTCTGCTGCACCAGCAATGCGTCTAATATATCGACGCCGCTTTCATCCGTCATGCGTTCGACCTTTATTATTTTATTGTGATTGGCTGTGGGCGAAAGTACTTCAAGCTCGTCGCCTACCTTAAATCTATTGCGCATTTCTACAATAAAACCGTCGCTGCATCTTTGCGTGACAAGCGCGATAAAATCATAGTTTTGGCGCGGCTTTGATGTGTCGTAACACTGCGACTGATTGTTTCGTCCGAAATAAAATCCCGTACAATAGCGCCTGTGCCCGGGCTTTTCGATGTCGTTTGCAATGTCGCGCGGCAAAACAAAATTGTCCGGATGCGCATAGTACCAATCGATCGCCCGCCTATATGCGCCCACGACGCTTGCAACATAATATGCCGTCTTTACTCGGCCTTCTATCTTAAAGCTGTCTATTCCGGCAGCGGCAAGCTTGTCTA
>USEG01000140.1 GCA_900553555.1 uncultured Clostridia bacterium | reverse complement strand
ACAAAAACCGCGAAGTGTCCAGCCCGCTTAAAAGCAGAGCGTTTATTGCGGCGCACGGTCCGCTGACGACGGTATAATCTATTCCCGCGTCGATAACTGCGCGTATCAGGATAAGACCCGGATCGGATATTCCCGGCATACCGGCGTCGGACACAAGCGCCATATTTTCTCCGTCGCCGAGACGCGAGATTATCTCCTTCGAACGCGCCTTTTCGTTGAATTTCTGATAGCTGATAAGCGGCTTGTTTATGTCGTAACGGGATAAAAGTATGCTGCTGTGCCGCGTATCTTCGCACAATATGGCGTCGACGCTTTTTAGCACTTCAACGGCACGGAAGGATATTTCGTCCATGTTGCCTATCGGCGTTGCAACAATATAAAGCATACTTCTTTTCTCCTTAACAGCTATACTTCGGTCCTTATTGTGCGCTGTGGCAATACTTTGAGTCCCGTCTTTCCGTCGAAAACGCACTTTAATAAAAACAGGTGCGGAGGTTTCTGATGCGGCGGCGTCAAAATCTGCAATATTTTAGGCTGCAGACGATGCTTTTCGCACAGCGTAATGACCTCGGCCAGCCGCTCGCATTGATTTACCGTATAAAAGGCTCCGCCCTGTCGCAAAAGCCCCGACGCCGCCCGCGCCACTTCTTCAAACGTAACGGCTATTTCGTGACGCGCAATCGCAATAGCGTCGGCGCACTGCCGCTCGCCGCTGCCGGCTTTCCTGTAAGGCGGATTGCACACCACTATCGAATACCTGCCCATATTTTCGGGCTTTACAAAATTCTGCATTGCGTCGCAAACTACTTCGATTTTGTCCTGCAGATTGTTAAGCATTACGCTGCGCCGCGCCATATCTGCCATATAAGGCTGCAACTCAACCGCGGTGACGCGTATACCCTTTTTCCCCGCCAGCAATATGGCTATTATGCCGCTGCCGCTGCCGAGATCGCAGGCGTAATCTTTAGCTGAGCCCGAAACAAAATCCGCAAGCTCCACCGCGTCGCAGCCGAAACGGAAACAAGACGCATTTTGAATTATTTTGAGTCCGTTTACCTGCAAATCGTCCAGACGTTCGCCTTCGTATAATTGCAGATTTTCCGCCATTATTCGATTACTTCCATTATGCAATCGATATTGCGGTATTTTTGATCCAAATCCAGGCCGTAACCCACGATAAACGCCGGCCTTTCCAATACAAAAGCGGTGAAATCGGGCTTTATGTCCACCTTTCTTGCCATGGGCTTATCCAAAAGAGTAACCACTTTTACGTCCGACGCCTGTTTGTCGGCAAAATAATCTTTAAGATATCTAAGAGTATATCCCGAATCGATGATGTCTTCCACGATGAGTACGTGCGCGTCCTTTACGTCGCTGCGCAGATCCTGCACGAGCTTGATGTTGCCCGTAGTGGACGTAGACTCGTAGCTTGACAGCGTGATAAAATCAAATCTTATGCGTTCGTCGTCCATTTTTTTCATGAGATCGGCAAAAAACAGTACTGCTCCCCGTAAAACACAAAGGCATATAATGGGTTTTTCATCCTTCGGGTACGACTGTTGAATCTGTTGTGCCAAAGAAGAAACTCTGTCTTCTATCATTTTTGCCGAATACAATACGTTTGTCTTTAGTTGCATTTACGATTACTCCTTGCTGTATATAAACTTCAAACAATTGTTTGTAGTCTTTGTTACTTTTATTTCATCGGCTATTTCCATACCGCATATGCAAAGCACTTTGTTACCCGCGCATATAAGCGGTATCTGCGAACGGAAACGTTTGGGGACTTTTTCGTCGATAAAATATTCTTTAAGTTTTTTTGTCCCGCCTTTGTAAGGCGTAAACACATCGCCGTCGCGACGGAAACGTATCACCGCATCGGGGGGAATTTTGTCGCCGTCAAATACAGGGCTGCCTTTTTCAAAAATTTTTTCGGCGGAGGTAACGGACACATAACCTTCCGCGAAGGGTATAACTCCCAGTGCAAAACCCGTTTCGTCGCGGCACTCCGGCTGTTTTTTGTAAACCGTCATTAAGTCGTATTCTTTTGCGGCGGCATATTCGTGGGGCAAATCGATTTCGCTGCCGTTTTGCTTGTCGTCAAGCGACAATACGGCGTCAATATGTTTTTTTTCGATGTCGCACCGTAAGCCCGCCTTTTCCAGCGCCGTTATGACATAGCGCGAAGCAAGAGCATAAGGCTTTTTTAGAGCGGACGCGGCAAAAGAACAGGCGTCTTTTTCCACAAAAAATTCATCGCCGCTTATAAGCGAACAGATAAACTCGTCGTCAGCCGCACAAAGACAGGACAGCCGTTTTGCCGCGGCGTGAATATCGTATCGCTGCGCAATAAGAGGTATGACCTTGCAGCGAATAAAATTGCGCGCATACTGCGTGTCGCCGTTGGTCGAGTCCTCCCGGTAGGCAATTCCTTTGGCTGCGAGATACTGTAAAATCTGTTGTTTCGTCATGTCCAAAAAGGGTCTTATAAGTATCCCGTCTTTTTTCGTCATACCGCGCATTCCGCCCGTGCCCGAGCCGCGGAAAACATGCATGAGTACGCTCTCCGTATTGTCTTCCTCGTGATGGGCAAGCGCCACATACCGCGCCATGTTGCGGCTTATAAGGGCGTCGAACACGTCCATTCTGCACTTGCGGGCGGCGCTTTCGATGCTGATCTTACATTCTTTGGCTACGGCGGGAACGTCAACGTCGTAACGAAGGCACTCTATGCCGCTGTTTTGACAGAACTGAACGACAAACTCGGCGTCCGCTATGGCCTCGGCGCCGCGTATTCCGTGCTGGACATGAACGGCAACTATATTCTCTTTGCCGCGCAGCTGCGCCAAAACGGCAAGAAGGCACAT
>USEG01000139.1 GCA_900553555.1 uncultured Clostridia bacterium | reverse complement strand
CTGCCGCAGATTTGATGTTTTTGGCTTTATTGTGATAAAAGCCGCAGCTGAAAATGAGTTTTTCCAGCTCATCGACGGGCATATTGACAAAATCATACGGCGTCTTTGCCCGCGCAAATAACGCCGGCGTAACTTCGTTGACCCGTTTGTCCGTGCACTGCGCCGAAAGTATTACCGCCACCAGCAGCTGCCAAACGGTGTCGTAATTAAGTTCGCAGTGCGCGTCCGGGTACATTGCGCTCAAATTGTCGAGTATACATTCTATTTTGCGCATAAACAAAACTCCTTAATAATTTTATCATTTTTAAGCGGTTTCGTAAAGCGTTTTTATATACAAATTGCACAATAGGGGACTTTAAGCTTTAAGACATTATTCTGCGCGCGCTGCCTCTGCCGCCGCCGACGGTTATTTCGTAAGCCCCGAGAAAAGTCCTAAATGCGTTCCGTCCGTAAATATCGGCCGCCGCATTAAAGTAAGCGCAGCTTATCTTTACCGACAAACCGCATCCGAGGTTAAGCATACGGGGTAAATTTATTATCATTGCCGGCACAGCGGCTGCTTTTAGTAAATTAAAAAACCTTATGCTTTCCGTGCGCGACGAAAAAGCGAATATACAGTATTTTTCCATGTTTATCCTCCGCAAAGCAATTTGCGCCTGTCGGGCGCGTATAATATATTACATAATATTGCAAAAAACAAGCGAGGTTGACTTATTTGATTTATCATTTGGGTTTTAAGGAATATCATATAAAAGTATGGATGGAATTTGCTGGGGACTTCCAAAAGGAATGGGGGCGGCTGTTTCCACAATCAAAAATCTTTCCGTAAACGCGGGGCGCGGCGGGCATTTCATGTCGCTTAAAGGCGCGCGGCTGATGACGTCCGCAAGAGAAAAAATCGCCGCGTTTTTCGGCGCTATCGACGCGTCGTTTGTCATTTTTACACCGGGTTGCACGGCAGCTCTCAATACTGCTCTTTTCGGACTTAACCTTGCGGGCAAACACGTTATTACCACCGCTCTCGAACATAACAGCGTCCTGCGGCCGTTGTTCGAGCTAAAACGCCGCGGCGATATAAGTCTTACCGTAATAAATCCTAAACCGGACGGCACGGTGGACGCCGATATGATATCAGAATGTATACGGCGTTCTACCGCATTAGTGGTGACCACTCACGTCTCAAACGTAACGGGCGCCGTTCTTCCTATAAGACAAATAGGGGCAATGTGCAGGAAAAACAATCTTATTTATATTGTCGACGCCGCTCAAAGCGCAGGTTTGCTTGCCATCGACATGGCGCGTGATAACATTGATATGCTTGCTCTGCCCGCGCACAAAGGTCTGCACTCTCTGCCGGGGACGGGAGCACTGATTATTAACGACAGAGTTTCGCTAAAACCTCTTATTTTGGGGGGAACGGGGACGCGTTCGGATAGTCTTTTGCAGCCGCCCTCGCTGCCGGAAGGCTTTGAAGCGGGTACCGTAAATCTGCCCGGTATTGCCGCTATGGGGCGCGCCGTCGATTTGCTTAACGAATGTTTTGACGAACGTCATGGCAAAGTAATTGCGCTCGCGTCACAGCTTTACGACATGCTGTACTCTCTTCCCGGCGTAAAAATCTATTCGCCGCGCCTCTCCCCGTCGGGAATAATTACCTTTAACGTCAAGGGCATGTATTCGGAAGACGTGTGCGACGCATTGTCGTGTGATTTCGGCATATGCGTAAGAGGCGGATTGCACTGTGCTCCTCTTTGTCACAAGGCGCTGTCGACATCCGACACAGGCGCCGTGAGAGCTTCTCTTTCGTTTTCCAATACTGTAGGCGAGATAGACTCCTTTTACCGCGCGATTAAAGAAATTTCCGCCAAATAAAAAATCGCCGCGTTAAGCTGCGGCGACGTTTTCATTTATTGTAAATCATATCGCGTATATCCTGAACGGCATTACGAAACCGCTCTTCTTTTGTAATGGCGGACGCAATCTTGTTTTTTGCATGCATGATGGTGGTATGATCTCTGCCGCCCATTATTCCGCCTATCGATGTGAGCGGCAGCGGCAGCATTTCGGATATGAGATAAATGCATATCTGGCGCGGCTCGACTATTTTTTTATCGCGTTTTTTTCCCAGAATATCTTCACGCGTGATACCGAAATATTTGCACGTGTTGTCGATTATGTCGTCGGCGCCTATGGCCTCTTCCGTCGGGGCGTCGTAATCTTTGAACGCCTCTTCCGCAAGCGCAAGATCGACGGGCTTGTCGTACAATTTGGACAGCAGTACGACTTTGTTGAGCATACTTTCCATTTCACGGATGTTTTTGTCGATGTGTACCGCCATAAAATACAAGACTTCGGGCGGCACATTCTGTTTTTCCAGCTGAGCTTTTTTTTGCAGAATGGCAATGCGCGTTTCAAGATCCGGCGGCTGAATATCGGCGATAAGCCCCCATTCGAAGCGCGACCGCAATCTGTCTTCTATATCGGGTATTTCCTTGGGCGCGCGATCGGACGCGAAAATAAGCTGTTTGTTGGCCTGGCACATATCGTTGAAAGTGTGGAACAGCTCTTCCTGCGTACCGGCTTTTTTGGATATAAACTGGATGTCGTCAATCATAAGTATATCAACGCTGCGGTATTTTTCGCGGAATGCTCCCGCTCCGCCGTTTGAACGTATGGCTTCGATAAACTCGTTGACGAATTTTTCACTGGATATGTACATTACTTTCAAGTCGGAATCGTTTTGACGTATAGCATTTCCGATGGCGTGCAGAATGTGCGTCTTGCCCAGTCCCACTCCGCCGTATATAAACAGCGGGTTGTAAAGCGTGCCAGGCGTCATCACCACCGCTTTTGCCGCCGCCACAACCAGTTGGTTGCACTTTCCGACGACAAAATTGTCAAAAGTATAGCGCGGATTTATCATGCAGCTGTCAAAACCGGGATGTACTTTTTTGGTTTTTTCCGGTTCGGGCTCTTCTTTTTCTAACATTTGCAAAATTTCTTGTCTCTCTGCATC
>USEG01000138.1 GCA_900553555.1 uncultured Clostridia bacterium | reverse complement strand
TCGCCGCCGCAATAGTGCTTTGTTTGGCGCGCGGGTGCGGACTTATTATTATGCCGTTGCGCGTTTTAAGGCACAAAAGCGTCTTGAAAATAGCCGTCGACGTGGGGTTCGTGGTGGGAATTATGGCCGCTATAAGGCCAATGGGTTCGGCGATTTTTTTGATGCCGAAAGCCTTATCCTCCTCTATCACGCCGCAGGTCTTGGTATCTCTGTACGCGTTGTAGATGTATTCGGCGGCATAATGGTTTTTTATCACCTTGTCCTCTACAACGCCCATCCCCGTCTCTCTTACCGCCATTTCCGCCAGCGGAAGACGCATTTTGTCGGCAGCAATTGCCGCCGCGGTAAAACAGGCGTCCACCTGCTCCTGCGAATAAGAAGCGTACAGTTTTTGCGCCGCTCTGACGCGCTTTATCGCCGCGTCCAGCGTTTCGAGACTGTCCACACGACTGTAGGTTCTCTCTTCCATATCCAATCTCCTTATATTTTTTTGCGTCCTAACAATTGCATGACAACACGGCGAGCGACGATGCGATGTTTTCGTTTTTGACTTTTACGCCGTCGGGCGTTTCGAGGCTGGAGGAAGCAAAATTCCATATCGCCGACACGCCCGCGTCCACAAGGCTGTCGCACACCTTCTGCGCCTCTTTTTCCGGCACCGTGATGATGCCTATCTTTATGTTTTCGGAACGGCAGTAATCTTTAAGTTTTTCCATGGGCAGAACCTGCTTGCCGCGTTCGAGCGGGCCGCACTTGCTGCCGTCGCAGTCGAAGGCGGTGTCTATCATTATGCCGTATTCGGGAAATCCGTCGAAGAACATAAGCGCTTTTCCCAGCTTGCCCGCTCCCACTATTACCGCTTTGGTGATATTGCGGCTGCCTAAAACATGCTCTAAATGCCCGATGAGCTCGTCCACAAAATATCCTATTTTGGGCTTACCGGCGCCGCTGACAAGGGCAAGATCCTTCCTTACCTGCACTTCTCCCAGCTTAAGCGCGCCGGCAATGGCGGAAGACGAAATGGTCTTCTTTTCCGAACGGGGCAGAGTTTTGAGATAATGAAGATATATCGGCAAACGCATGAGCACGGCTTTGGGAATTTTTTTATCCATCATTACGGCCTCCTTTTATCGATATAATTGTATCATTATATGCGATAAAAAGCAAATACTTATTTTACATAAGTATATATCCCAAATGATATACGGACATTAAAAGCCGTATATAGGGTTCAGCCGATGTACTTGCGTTTTGCGGCGCACAAGGCGTCGATAAAGGCGCTGTCCAACTTGGTGAACTTATATCCCGCCGGATATACCAGCGTGTCCTTGTAGACTTTTGCCGCGTCCGGGCACTCCACCTGCGCCAGTCCGTAACGCGCGGCAGTCTCTTCGGAGACAGGCGACGCCCACATAAACGTCGACGGGTTTGCGACGAGTATATCGAACTGAACGGCGCGGTCAAAGACGAAAATCTTGCGTCCCACGCCGTCGGTGAGTTCGTCTTTTTGAATTTCGTCCATTGCCACGCCCGGAACATGGCTGTCCGCATGGGCGATTTCGATAAAGCCGCCGAGGTCCTGCACGGAAACCCGTTTACTGCCTGCCAGCGGGCTGTCCTTTCCCACAAGCAGCACTTTGGTAAATTCGGCTATCATCTCGTGCGAAAGTTCTTTTTCGTCCAGAATATCCTTAAAAAACTTATCGTGGCGCACCGGATAGCGCACTATTCCCATTTTGTAGCCGTTGTCGGTGATGTTGGATATTACGCGGCGGGGAGTGGTTTCGTTGTAATAAACGTCGAACCTGTTTTCTCCGCTCAGCTGCCCGGTAAACTCCGCAAAGGCGTGCGAGATATAGCCGGCGCGCGGTCCGGACACGGCAAAAACGATTTTCTTGCTCTGGCGGCTGCGCACCTGTTCTTCCATTTCGTCTATTTCGCGCAGTATTTTTTTTCCGGATTTTATCAGCAGTTCGCCGTCGGCGGGGGGTTTGATGCCTTTGGAATTGCGGTCGAAAATGGTGATACCCAACTCTTTTTCGAATTCCTTTATAGAGCGGGACAAATTGGGCTGCGCAACATATAATTCTTCGGCAGCCTTAGTAAGCGAACCGGCTTTTGCGACGGTGATGGCGTACTTAAGATACACGATATTCATAGATTTGTCCTCCGTACATATATTGTACATCAAAAACCTGTTTTTTTCAACCCTTGCAAAGGTCGGCGTCGAATTTTGATTGTATTATTTTAAAAACCCTTAATATCCCGGTCATTCAATAGGGATTTTTGCAGCCGGGAGCGAATTTTTTGAAGATATATTTTACCGCCGGCACCGTAAGGACAACGCAAGCCGCCAGCCACGCTCCCGGGTCGCCCATGCACACGGCGACATATGCGGCAAGCGACGCGGTGCTGTCTATTGCCGCTCCGTTGATGGCGGCCGGCAGAAATGCGCATATAAGCACCCTGGCGGCAAGTTCGGCAATGCCCGCGCCCAGCACATATCCCACTTTTCCTATACCCTGGTCGGCGCTGCGCATCACATGCAGATAGCCCAGCACGCTGAAGGGGATGAGCGTAGTAAACAAATAGGCGTTACCGTACATTACGGACGAAGGGCTTATTTTATCGGCGGAAAGAAAAATGTACTGATAGGCGCCGCCGATGGTAAGCAGCATGCCCGACGCCATGCAAAACGCCGCTATTACAAGCATAATTACAAGCGTTTGCGCGGTTCCTTTGCGTATACGTTCGTATTCGCCTTTACCGTAGTTCTGCGCGTTGTATCCGAGAATTGCCGACGACAGCCCCTGAAACAGCGACATGAGAAAATTGAGAAGTTTCGACGCCGCTCCGAAACCGTTCTGGGCCGGCGTTCCCGCCACCATTATGCCCGACTTCATTATGTCGAAAGACACGACGGCGCCCTGCATCACTATTATGCCGAACGCCAGTATGGAAAACTGGAAGCCGAGAGGCAGCCCTTGCTTTAAGTGCTCCAAAATATCATGCAGACGAAAAGCGCAGT
>USEG01000137.1 GCA_900553555.1 uncultured Clostridia bacterium | reverse complement strand
TGCGCCCACCACAGCCGTTGCCTACGACTCATACCTTATGTACTATATCGACCTTAAAGAAGGCGTGGCATATTACAACGTCAACAGACTGACAAACCAATATGAGACTGCGGCGGTAAGTTCGGCGGCCAAAGTGCTGGCAAACGTGCAAGCGTGCGGATTCAGCATGGATATGGCGGCGGGCGGCAAGACGTACGCGCGTATATACGGGTACGGTTTTACCACCGATAAAACGGTTATAGACGGCATGGCGGACAATATCAATACTTCCGTGTCGATATCGGCGGACGGAGCAAACATATACTACAACGGCGAACATTATGACGGAAAGACGCACGACGTTCCGCTGTTTTCGTCCGCGATAATCGAAGTGGAGCTGCCGGACGGCAAAATTGTAGACAAATTCACCGATAACGGCCGTGACGCCGATTTTACTATTGACGGCGGCAAAGTCGTGTACGCGGTATATTCTTCCGGCAGCGGCGGCATGCACCAAATAGACGTCACATTCAAAGACGGCTTGTACACCGACTCAACATCGGTATTTATTACGGCTAAGGCGGCGGCGTCGGTGCCCGGAGAGTACGATTCCGAACATCTAAGCGCCCGCTTTACAAACGCGGACACGGGTGAAACGCGCTACGGAAAAACTGTGGAAGAGGGCGTAATAAGCGTCGTTCTGCCGCGCGGCAAGTGGACGGCGTACGTCTCCAACGGCTATCTCAGCTGCGACGCGTTTGAGGTGGTAAGCGGCGAGGGGCTCTCGATGAACATAGACGTGCTGCTCGACAAATCTGCTGCGGCCGACAATACGGCGATAAGAAACGGCGGACTTATTTACAATGAAAAAGACAACGCCCTGCACATAAACCCGACCAACTATATGCAGCAGGACAGCGACGTGGGCGGAGTGACGTTTGTGCCGAATTCTCAAATTTTGGAATTCGGATACACGCTCACGGGCATGACGCCGTGCAATGCCGCGACGTACTATTATCCCTTCCTGGGAATGTATGTGCGCGATGAAACGGGCGGCTGGATGCGTTTTGTCAATCGCGAAGACGGGGGATATATCGGCTTTATGCTGCGCGACGATTTCAATTCACGCACGCTCATATCCCTTCCCGGCGACGAAAAGCCCTTCTACACCGCGACGGGCGGCTATTCTTGGGCCAACGACAAGCCGTGGATACAAAACCGCACCTACAGGCTGGACGTAAAAGTAAAAGTAGACGGCTACAACATAAGCGTTTACGTCCGCACCGGCGAAAGTCTTAAAAACGGCAAAAACTGGACGGCGGTTTTTCCCGACGACAATCCGATAAACGTTTACGACTGGTACAACAGTTCCGCCGCCGCCCAGACGGGCATAAGAAGCCAGTATCTTTCCACACTGTATTCGCTGGACGGACGCTGTCATTTCGGCATCACCGCACGCCGCGACAACGGGCACACCGACGACATTGCTTTTTCCGGCATTTGGTATATCATCAGCGAAAGATAGTGCCGAAATCCTACCTTCCGGCGGCAAAAACCACTGTGTTTTTTGCTTTGGAAGTGATATAATTAAACAAAACCACTGTTTGCAATATGAGAGGAGGATGTATGTTGTACGACAAAAGCAAAAGCCGCAAGCTTTCGGAAAAACTGTTTGCGGCTCCCACAAGCGAATATCGCGGCGCACCGTTTTGGGCGTGGAACGACAAGCTGGACAAACAACAGCTCATTTATCAGATAGAACAGTTCAAAAAAATGGGGCTGGGCGGATTTCATATGCATGTCCGCTGCGGTTTGGAAACGCCGTATTTAAGCCCGGAGTTTATGGATCTTATTAAGACGTGCGTGATAAAGGCGGAAAAGTCGGGCATGAAGGCGTACCTTTATGACGAGGACAGGTGGCCGTCGGGAGCGGCGGGCGGTATCGTCACGAAATTCGGCGTCGGCAACGCGGACGCCATCACGAATACCGTCAGCGCCAGCTTATAATGAGCGTCCGCCCCGAAAAATTCGGCGTCACATTCCGCGGCAACACAGCGCAGTACAGCGGCGAAAATCAAACGTCGTATATTCATCCGCGGGTGCTGGCCTGTTATGACGTGCAAATAGATGAAAAAGGCTATCTGCAAACTTACAAAAAGATAGATTTCGATCGGCCGGTGACGGGCAAAAAATGGTATGCAATAGCCGTTACGGCGGGCGCCAGCGGCTGGTACAACGGGCAGGCATACGTCGATACCATGAATAAGGATGCCATGCGGGAGTTTATAAGGGTGACGTACGACGCCTATAACGACGCGGTGGGCAAATACTTCGGCAACGTCGTTCCGTCTATTTTCACCGATGAACCGCAGGTGGGACGCAGCTACACCTTGGGATTTGCCGCCTCCGACGATGACGTTGTAAATCCGTGGACGCCGTCGCTGCCCGAAAAATTCCGCGAAAAATACGCAATGGAAATATTGGACGTCTTCCCGGAAGTAATTTGGGATAAGGCGGACGCTCCCGGTACCGTCAGATATTATTTCCACGATATTGTATGCGAACTGTTTACGGAAGCTTTTTCCGATCAGTGCGGGCAGTGGTGCCAAAATCACGGGTTGGCGCTTACGGGACACATGATGCACGAACACAGCCTTAAAGCTCAGACCGAAAGCATAGGAGAGGCGATGCGCGCTTACCGCAGTTTTCAGATACCGGGAATAGATATATTGTGCGACAACGTGGAGCTTACCACCGCCAAACAATGTCAGTCGGCGGTAAATCAATACGGCCGCGAGGCTATGGTCAGCGAGCTGTACGGCGTTACGGGCTGGGATTTCGACTTCCGCGGGCACAAGTTCCAGGGCGACTGGCAGGCGGCTTTGGGGGTTACGCTGCGCGTTCAGCATCTGTCATGGTACAGCATGAAGGGATCGGCAAAGCGCGATTACCCCGCCAGCATATCTTATCAATCGGCGTGGTACAAGAATTATAACATAATAGAAGACCATTTTGCCCGCGTAAACACCGCTATGACGCGGGGAAAACCGGACGTAAAAGTGGCG
>USEG01000136.1 GCA_900553555.1 uncultured Clostridia bacterium | reverse complement strand
GAGCGGGCCGTTTAGCAAATCGTCCAGCCACTGCTTTTCTCCGCCTTCATAGCCGAATTGTTCCGCATACAGCTCGTACGCCGATTTTCCCTCCCGCCCGTTGGTGACGGTAAATTCGAAATAGCCGCCGTCGGAAAACTGCACTCTGTAAACGTCCTTGTTGTCGTCTGACGACACCTTTGTGACGACGGGCGCCGAATAATCGGACGCGAGATTTTTGTCCGCCGCCGCGTTTTTGCCGGCCGACGCGCTGCCCGCGCAGGCGCATACCGTCGCAATTGCCGCCGCGATGAGCACTACCGCGGTGATGACGATGATTTTTTTGATGTTGCCTTTTTTCATTTTTCATTCCTCCTGTTTCCGCTTTTCGCGGTAGCAAAAAATATATCACACCCGTTTTTATCGGTCAACGGGGACAAAAACCGGAAAAGGGGAAGGTTTTTTGCGTTTTGCGCGGTAATCTTGCATTTTTCGAGCGGCGGTATTTGCAAAAATTACCGCATTTTTATTTGTTTTTGGCGGCATTAAAAAAACTTCGGCGTTTTTTGCGTTTTTTGCGTAAAAATGCGCTTTTTTTGCCGATTGCCGTCGATTTTGCCGACGGTGCAGTTACTTTCGGCGCCGCCATTATATTATTTTCGCTCATCAAGCGGTTTTGCCTTGATTTTCCGCCCCGATTATGATATACTATGTTGGTATGATAAAGCGAGGCATGGATGAATCGTTATATTAAAAACTTTTTTTTATATTATATAATGCCGCTGGCTGTCATGCTGGCGATTGCGGGCATCGGTCGTCAGGCGGTTTGGTTCGCGCCGGAAGCGTATGCGGCGACAATCACCGTCTTGGTGGTTTTTATTGCGGCGCTTTATATATACTATACCGCGGCCGCACGGAAGGCAAGAAACGTAAAGCGTTCGGAAAACGTCTTGCAAAGAGACAAACGCATTTTTGAAACAGCGCAAAAAGTGCGTGAAAACGCACGTTTTTATATAAATAAATTAAGAAAATATTATTATGCCGATTACCTGGAGAGGGGGCTTATCTTGCTGGCTACGGCGCTTTACGTCTTTGCTTTTGCGTCGCTTACAAAGATTTTCTTTGCTGCCGCGCCGGGGTTTTTCATCAATGTGCCCATCGCTCTTATATCGCTTTTTCTTGTAAAGCCCGTAACGGCCTCGTTTTTTTCCAAGGAAAAATTTTCGAAAAACGTGCTGCCCAAAGCCAAATTCCCCTATATAACCGGTCTTGCTTACGACGCGGCGCAAAAAGCAGGCTTTGCGGACGCGTACATACTGCTCTCTTCCGAAAACGGCTTGTCCGCCCAGGCTTACGACGGCAAAGTTTATTTTACGATAGGTCTTACGACGCTCAGCGCGCTCACGCGGGAAGAGCTTTACGACTCGTTTAAGATGTTTGCCTTTTTGTGCGCCGACCGGGACATGGAAATACTCTATAAGTGCGACGATATGCCCTTTAAAGACGGCCTGCCCGTAATAGACTTTAAGAAAAACCTGGTAATTACCGCCGCACGCGTCAAAATAAAACGGCTGCTGCCGGCGGTTTATGCCGCGGTAATGCCCGTTGCGATGATGTCCGCCGCAATAAAAGCGCACGTCCGCGACAATATTCCGCGCGCGCAGCTTAAAATACAGATGTACGACCTCATGCAGTTTTCCGCCTCGTATCTTTTTCCCGAACCGTACTACCGTCCCGCCGAACCGCGCGACAACCCCTGTTCGTATGTTTGCGACGCCTTTATAAGCTGCCTGAGCGAAAAGGGCGCCGAATGGACGGAAAAACTGCTGGGCGCCGACAAACCGCGCAATTCGTTTTATCCTTCGCCCAAGCAATTCATGGAAAACTGCGGCATCGAGTCGCTTAATTTCGTCATGCCGGAACAGGACGGAACTTTTTTTGAAGAAAAGCGCGCGATAATAAATCACATGAATTTTATCGTCATGAAAATCTCGTCTCTTGCGCTGGACTACGCGTCGGCGCGGCAGGTACACTTTATTATGCCGTCGCAGACAGCGGAAAACTTTGAGCTCGGCGGCGGCGTTCAGACGCTCGACTGCAACGATTTCATGACGGTACGGCACATTATAAATGCCTATTACGAACTGAGAAAGCCGCGCCAAACCGAGGAGATATGCGACTTTGTGTTAAAAAACGGCGTCTCTCCCCCCGCCTTTGTCTTTTATTTTAAAGGAAAGCTGCTTTTGGAACGCTTTGACGAACAGGGCGTAGATTTTCTTAAAACCGCCGTGGACAAAAACAACAGCTACGTCTTTGAGGCGCTCTCGCTGATAACCGAATTCTACCGTTATACCGGACAGCGTCAAAAGGCGCTCTCCTTTATGCGGGAGATTTACGACGTTGTGGAAAAAGCCACCCGCGAAAACGACGGAATGGGCGCTCCCACGCGCAGCGACGTTTTACGGCAGGCCGACATCGACAGCGATATGCTCACCAAAATACAAGCCGTCGCCGCAAAGCAAAACGCCGCTCTTATCAACATTTTCGCCTTCAAAAAACTGCCCGAGCAGCAATACCACTGCACGTTTATCGTGCTGGAATACGACAAGACGGCGGACGTCGTGGAAAAATTCGAAATTTATCAAAATATGTTTTTTTATCTGGACGAAGCAAAAAATTCCTTTTCTCTTCTGGAAAAAGAAGACATGGACCCCTTTGTCTTTGTAAATCTGCACAAAATGAAGGGAACTCTTATTTACAGCCGGGAGCACTAACATGGGTATTTGCGCCATCATTTCCGGCGGGGAACAAGCCCGCCTTACCGACATAGACAAAGCGCAGTTCGTCATCGCCTGCGACAAAGGGGCGGAGTACGCCCGCCGTGCGGACATAGTGCCCGATTTGTTGGTGGGAGACTTCGACTCGCTTAATGACGCCGACTGCGTCCGGGCGAAAAAAATACTGCGTCTCCCCGCCGAAAAAAACGACACCGACACAATGTTCGCCGTAAAAGAGGCTCTTAAAGAACGCTTTTCGGAAATTTATATGTACTGCGCCGCGGGAGGACGGCCCGACCACTTTTTGGGCAAC
>USEG01000135.1 GCA_900553555.1 uncultured Clostridia bacterium | reverse complement strand
CATTTGCAACGGCGTATCTCAATCTGTTTACGGAAGGAAAAGCCAAAAGCGGCGACACTATTTTGATGAACGCCGGAAAAAGCGGACTTGCCAGCGTGGTTATTCCAATGGCTAAGGCATTCGGAATGCGCGTCATTACCACGGTAAGGGGCGAAGACGCGGTAAAATCTATCGCCCATCTGAAAGCCGATATCGTGGTGGACACCCTTAAAACGGACCTTACCGAAGTTTTGAACGCAGAACTCGCCGCGGGTCGCGGCGTGGACGTAGCCATCGACTGCCTGGGCGGAGACGTCATGGGGAAATGCCTGCTCTATCTAAACCACGGCGCCCGCTGGATAGTAATTGCGGCGCTTGCCGGTAAGACGACGCAGATTGACCTAAAAAACATTTACGTCCGCAACGTCAGAATAATAGGCAGCACGCTGCGCTCCCGTTCACAGGAGAAAAAAGCGGAAATTTTGGCGGACTTGGTGCAGAACGTCTGGCCCAAAGTTGCGTCGGGTCTTGTAAAACCCACCATATACAAAATTCTGCCCATCAGACAGGCGGAAGAGGCTCAGGCAATTTTACAGCGCGGCGAAAACGTCGGCAAAGTAGTTTTGAAAGTTGAATAAGGAGATTTATCATGGATTTCGACAACAAAACGGTAATTATTACGGGCGCCGCCAGCGGTATCGGCTGGGAATGCTGCCGCGCTTTCGGACAAAACGGCGCAAAAATAGTCATGTGCGACGTCAACCAGGACGCAATGGCACAAAAAGTCGAACAGCTTAAAGCAGAAAACATCGCGGTAACAGCTGTAAAAACCGACGTAAGAAGTTACGACGCCGTGGCTTCCTCTTGCAAAAAGGCGTACGAAACGTTCGGGTCTATAGACATTGTCGTCTGCTGCGCGGGCGGAACGGCGAAACGTATGTTAAACAGCCACGAGCCGACTTTTTGGCAGACGCCCATCGAAGTTTACGACTGGGGCATCGACGTCAATCTTAAAGGCCCCTTTTATATGGCGCACGCGGCAATGCCGTACATGATTAAAACCGGCGGCGTTTTCATTTGCATCGGCTCGGTGACGGGCATTGACGGCGACGGACTGGGCGTGGACTACGCCGTAAGCAAGAGCGCGCTTATGGACGGGTTTGTAAAAAGCATTGCCATGGCGGGCGCACCGCACAACATCCGCGCATGCTGCGTTGCCCCCGGGCCGGTATTGACGCGCGCGGCCATGGGCAATATGCCTACTCTTATGCACCGCGCGGCCCGGCCGCAGGAAATAGTGGACGCAATAACCTTCCTGGCGTCGGACAAAGCGTCGTTTATCACCGGCACCACGCTTTTGGCGGACGGCGGGCACGTGCTCGTCACAAACAAAACGTGGGGCGCAAAATAACCGGACAAAACGGAGGAATAAAAAAATGGGAAATTCTTTTTTAACCGGCGACGGTCCGCTTAAAACCGTAATGATACAAGTCAGAACAACAAAAGAGGCGCTTGACGAGATACAAAGCGGCCTTTCGCAGGGCGCCGACGCGTTCGGGCTGCAGGTAGAATGTCTGTTAGGTCAAGAACGCACCGAGGCCAACCTTAAAAAAATATTCGCTGCGGGCGCGGGAAAACCTTTTTACGTTACGGACTATTGTTATGACCAAAACGAGGGAAAGTCATACGATGAAATAGCCGAAGAACTGTTGTTTTTGGCGCGTATGGGCGCCGCTCTCATCGACATTCCGGGCGACTTTTACTGCAAGGACCCCGATCAGCTGACTTACGACGAAAACGCGGTAAAAAAGCAGCTAAACCTGATAGACGCGATACACAAGTGCGGCGCACAAGTGCTCATGTCGTCGCACATTGGCGATTTCCGAACGGAAGATTACGTGCTCGGCGTGGCGTTCGAGCAAAAGCGAAGAGGCGCGGACATAGCCAAAATAGTTACTTTTTCGCATGACGACGAACAATTGTCCGACAATCTAAAAACCGTCGTCCGCCTAAAAGAGACGCTGGGTATTCCGTTTTTGTTTCTGACTTCCGGGGAAAAGGGGCGCCTTCAAAGACTGGCAGGGCCCCTTCTCGGCTGCTGTATGTGGCTGTGCGTGGCTTTCCGCGCCCCCATTACGACGCAGGCTCAGCCCCTGTTAAGCGAAATAAACCAATTCGTTGACATTATGAACAGCACAAAATAAGCAAAAAAGGACGGGCAAACGCGCCTGTCCTTTTTAATAAAAATATCCGGAAATTTATACAATCTCCGGACAATGAATTTTTTGTAAAAAATATTTTTTTATTTTTTTCTCAGCTTTTCGATGGTGTCGACAAGTTCTTTTACCGTCTCGATTTGCAGGTCGTCGGGAAAAGAGATGTCAAAACGCGACTCTATCTGCATGACAAGCTCTACTCTGTCAAGCGAATCGAATCCCAGGTCGTTAAAATTGTCGTCCATTTTAAGAACCGTGTCGTCGCCGCGGAATTCTTTTACGATTTCGTTTATCTGTTGCAAAATATCCATTGTCTTTTTCTCCGTTTTTTAATAAAACATTTGCTTTTATACAGGCAAATTATGTAGTTATTATAACACACTGCCTATACAATGTCAACATTTTTGCGACAATATTTTTTCCACCTCTTCCAAAGAGGGAATACTGGCCGCCGCTCCTTCGCGCGTTATCGTGACAGAACTTGCCGCCGCCGCAAATCGTCCGGCGGTAACCATGTCCTCTCCCTTTTCCAGGCGCAGCGTCATGGCGCCGATAAAAGTATCTCCCGCGCCGGTGGTGTCCACCACCTTTACCTTTCGGGGCGGAATGTGCGTAATGGTGCTGCCGTCGGCCACCCAGGCGCCCTTGCCCCCCATTGTTATGACTACGCTTTTTGCCCCCATACGGTAAAATGCCGACACGGCCGCTGCAAGCGAGACGTCGTCTTTTATCTTTATGCCCGTCAGAATTTCCGTTTCGCTCTCGTTGGGACAAATGATATCGACGTTGCAGGTAAGACGCTCGGGTAAGGCTGCGGCGGGGGCGGGATTGAGCACCACCGTCATTTTTTTCTTTTTGGCCAGTTCGGCGGCAAAAACGACGGTTTCCATGGGAA
>USEG01000134.1 GCA_900553555.1 uncultured Clostridia bacterium | reverse complement strand
AAAGCTGCCGCCATGCTTTTTGCGAAGGCGGGCATAGTGAGCGTATATGCCAAAACCATTTCCCGTCCGGCACTCGAATTTCTGTGCAAATGTAATATCGACGTTTCGTACGATACGCTTGCGGACAACATAATAAATCGCGACAAGACGGATATCTGCCCCATGGAAAAAACCGTTCTAAATATGGACGACGTGGACAAGGCTTTTTACGCGATAAAAGAAAAAGTCCGCTTACTGAATGCCGCTAAATAAAACGCGTAATATTAAAAAATAAGATAAACATATTTTTTGACAATAAAAAACCGATATGTCATCACAACATACCGGTTTTTTGTTAATTTATTTTTTGAGTTTTAGTTTGCCGCTGTCGCATAGCAGTGTAATGAAAAGTCCGCCCTGAACGGTGCGATTCTTAAAGCCGGAGTGCAGTCCGTATCTATTGATTTCGCCTTTAATTAGGCCGCTGTCGGTGTAATACCAGTCGGTAAACGGATAGCGCGTCTTGCTTTCGCGCAGGAATTTCGCAACGGGAGCGATGAGCGCTTTGCGTTTTTCGATGTTGTCGGTAAGCACTGTCGTCCAAAG
This sequence comes from uncultured Clostridia bacterium, assembly GCA_900553555.1. Classification (GTDB taxonomy): domain Bacteria; phylum Bacillota; class Clostridia; order Christensenellales; family Pumilibacteraceae; genus Neoclostridium; species Neoclostridium roslinense. Next base: position 2,513 of record USEG01000134.1, on the reverse strand, counting down.
AATCCAGTCGGACTTTGTATAGGTGCTGCGGTTGTCGAGGGGCACGCCGTATGCGTTGCTTTTGGCGATATAAGCGTCGACTTCCTGTTCGCGCACGTCGCTGTCGAACAGCCCCGAGCCGAACATGACGTCAAAGGCCATGTTGTACTTAAGGCTGAATGTCGTATCGGGGTCGCCATCGAAGCAAAGCGGTGTGTTTTTGCCGGGAACGCAGCACATTTTTTTCCACTCGGCGGCGTATTCTTTGGCCTTTTCGTGCATTTTTTGCGCAATATCCGCCTTTCCCAGCTTTTCGGCTATGATGGCGTACGCTTCTATGCCGACAATCGCCTTAACCGAAAGATTGATGTTTTTGTCGAGATGTCCCGCAAAATCGTCGGTGCACAGCTGATCTCCCGGCACCAGGCCGTATTTTATCAGATATTCCACCCACTTGGACATGAGGTCGAAGTTGTCGCCGGCCAGTTTTACGCTGCCGCCCGACAGCAGAGTTGCCGCCTGCATGATAAGCATATTGCCGCATTCTTCCACCGGCATCTGATAGTTGAATTCATATATATCGCTGCCTTTGGGGAGCATATAAAAATACGGATAGGTGTAGGACGTATCTACGTCATAGGGGTGGTTGCGGAAGACTGAGCGGTCGTAGAAGTCTTCGCAGAAATTGGCAGAGTTGTGACGGCCTTTAAGGGCGTAAATTTGGCCGCAGGCGTAAGGATATGTTCCGATATCATGCGGTGCAAAATCGCCTTCCCAGACGGGCATTTTCGCGAATTTATATATGGGACGCATCATGCCTTCCACCAAAACCGGGTTGTACAGTAGATACAGCGGAATGGAGGGGTAGCTTACGTCCACGGTGCACAAGCAGCCGTTAGAGTGACATTCCTTTGACAAAAACAACGGATTGCCCTGCTTGTCCTTAACCAGCTTGTGTGCGCCCACCGATTGCCTGAGACCCGCATATAGTACCAGCAAATAGTCCTCGCCGTAAGGTTTGGCGGCTTTTTTGAGCTTGTTGTCAAACGACTTGCATTTGGCAAAAACCTTGTCTTGATTGGTCCTTGCGTCGTCGATGGCGTCCAAAATGGTCTTGCCTTCGTTGAAGTAGTAGCCTTTAAGCCAGTCGCCGAAATAAAAGATGGATACGGTGTCGTCGAATGCCACCGTCATGGTGCCCGATAGCGGCTGATTAAGCTTGTTTTCGCTGTCGTAAGCCATTATGTACTTGCGGCCGTTTTCGTCAAAATCGAAATTCGTCGTACCGCACGCTATAAATCTGTCCAGCATATTTTTGGAGGCAATGGCGGCTTTTTTGCCCGATACGTACCAGTATCCCCATTCGGCGGAGGAATCGTCAAACGACTGTGACATTACCAGCTGTTTTTTAAGTCCGAACCAGGCGGTTTGGTATTCCTGCGATTTGATTCTGCCCATGCGTACGGGGAAAGCCATGCGGTCGTAGCAGTATTCCTCATCGAGATACAGCGCGACGGTGACTTCGTCAAGCGTGGTTTTCGGCGTAAGATTATACGTCATGTAGCACACCGGGCATGCCAGTACTGTAAGATCGTCGGGCATTAAGGGCGAAACAAAGTTGACGGTTAGATCGAATTTGTCGCAGGTAAAGGAGTATTCCGTTCCGAAAGCCGTGACGGTAAGTTTAGTCTGCGTCAGCTTTTCGGTTTTGGGCAGAACGCCCATAAAACTGTAGGCTTTGCCGTCCGCATAGACGAGTCCGTATGTGCGCACGGTCTTGCCGGTCCAAAAGGTTGTGTCGTTTTCGTTTAACAGTTCGCCGGGCGACCATATCGAAAAAAATGGATCTTTGACGAACAGGGGATAAGCGGGAATAGATTGTTTTACCGCTTTTTTCTGGGTTGTCATTGTGACCTCCTTATAATCACTTTTTGTTTTCAGTATATCAGATTTTTGTCGGATTAACAACTGTTTTTGGTAATTTTACTTAAATTTTTGCAATGTCGTTGCTTTTTGCGAATATGTTGTGCTATACTATAAAAAAACCATTATGCCACGGAGGAGATATGAAGCATATCAGATTGATTAAAGCAGCCATAAGCGTGCAGATTATAATTTCTGCGGCGTATATAGTTTCCGGAATAATTTGTTATGCGCTCAGCCCGTCGCTTAAATCGTCGGCGCCGCTCATTTACATTGCCGGTCTCGTTTCGCTTTGGACGGGAATAGCCTCTATGTTGTTGGCGCTGGCGGCTTATGCCACGAACAGAACCGGGCTTAATAAAAACGGCTCGGCAAGACCTTTTGCGTGTTCGCAGATTTTGTTTGTCGCAACAACCGCCGTATATATAGGCGCGTGGTTTACCGTATATGTCGCGCTTATAAAATTTTTATTTGTATTAAAGGCGTCGGCATGGTGGGATAGAGCGCTGTTTGTGCTGTTCTTTTTACCGCCCGCCGCTGTAATGGCGCTGCTTACGGCATGTATGTTCTTTTATTATAAAGAAAACCTGTCGGTGACGGGTATAGATCTG
>USEG01000133.1 GCA_900553555.1 uncultured Clostridia bacterium | reverse complement strand
CGCCGCGGGCAGCCTCTCCCGCCTCTATTTCGCGACGGAAAGGTTCCCTGGCGTTTTCTTCGACCAATACGCCGCCGGCAAGTCCGATATAACTTAAAACTATTTCGCCTTCCGCCTCTATCACTCCCTCCGATATGTCGGCGCCCTTATAGCAAAGCGCGCAATTTGCCGTCAGCAGTTTTTCGATGGCGGAGTCGCTGTGCGTCACGGACACTTCGAAGTTTTGCCTGCCGGACGCAACTTTTGTCAGCAGCGACGCTTTGTCCTCCTTTCTGAACACGTCGCCGGTACATTCGGTAAGACAATGCACGTCGGTCTGCAACGAACAAAACAGCATTACCTCCACTACGCACGCCGGCGAAAATTCCCGCTCGGTACACTTCGACGCGTCCACATCCAAAACCGACGAGCAGAAAAACGCGTCGGTCTTGGGGCCTATGCCGCCCGCCGCTATTTTATCGCTGAATTCCGCGCGCGTCTCCATAACGCCCACCGCTCCCGCCGTATCGACGTAAAGCGCCGTAAAGTCCACCCTGCCGTTGTATCGCGCTTCTCCCGCAAACACTTCCGCCGCCGACACCGCGCTTACCGCCGACACCGACAAAATCTGTTTTATCTCCACTCCCTCGGGCGGAGTAAGCTGCGCCTCCACTACCGCCTGAGCTTTTATCGCGGGAGTCAGGCCTTCCGCCTTTAACGTTTCATAAACAGGTTCAAAAACCATAACATCCTCCATGACAAACTATTGGCAAGTTACCTTGTATTCTATATCTATTCGCAAAAAAGACAATTATACCGCATTTTAAAAAGTAGTTTATTTTGATCGCTCTTCGGGCACAATAATATATATGAAAAAAATTGCCATGACCATTTCGCAGGCCAAAGAAAAAGTCCTGTCTCTTCAAGGCAAGGACGTGCGGATAATAGTAAACAAGGGAAGAAAGAAAATCGAAAAATACGACTGCCGCGTTTCGGGCGTTTTTCCGGGCGTTTTTACGCTTAAACTAAAAGACGGCTACCCTGTGGGCACGCTGTCGTACGCCTATTCGGACGTGGTGTGCGGCAACGTCAGATTTAAAGAGACGCAGTAAATAAGCGCCCCAGAAAAGGCGGATATAGGGGCGCTTAATTAATTTTAATTACAGGTTTAAAACAAAATTGCCGTTTTTTTAATCGCGGTTTTGTTGGTTAGGAGAACAGCTTTCCCGTGGCGCTAAAAAACCACTTATGCGGCATAATTCTGTACAAAAAGTACAGCGCCTTATATTTTGCGCCCACTATATACAGCGGTTTGTACCTTTTCTTTTGTATGATCGCCGCTATTTTTTTTACGGCAAAATCTTCCGGCATACGTTTGTTCTCACGGGAGGATATTTTTTCGTCCGCAAGGGTTATGCGGGAGCCGTATCTTTGATTCGTGGAATAATTTTTTACGCGGTTTTTGGTAAAAGTGGTTTTTATGTCGCCGGGACATATTGCGGTGACGTCTATGCCGTACGGCCTAAGCTCCATACCCAGGCAGTGGCTGAACATGGACAAACCCGCCTTCGAGGCGCAATACATGGTGCGGAAGGGCAGCGGAAAAAGCGCGCATGCCGACGCAATATTGACTATTTTCGCTCCTTTGTCCATGACGGGCAGCAACAGCCGAGTCAGCTGAACGGCGCCGACAAGATTTGTGGAAAATTGAGCGTCGATTTCGTCCTGCGTAAGCAGTTCCGACGCGCCGTAAAGACCGTACCCCGCATTATTTATCAAAACGTCCACTTTGCTAAAACGGCGTTTTATCTCTTTCGCGGCGGCGACAATATCGTCGTTTGAAGATAGGTCGCACTTAATATCGGGATATTCGGCACTGCGGGACAGCGAAACCACGGTATTTTGCTTTTCGAAAAACTGCTTTAGTTTTTTGCCTATTCCGCTGCTTGCGCCGGTAATTACTATTGTTTTTCCTGTAAACTCCATAATCTGTCTCCTGTACATATTATATAATATTTGCCGCTTTTAAGCAAGCGACTCCGCCTATTTATATTTGTCAATTTTTTGCGCTAAAACCATTGACTTTTGCGAAAAAAAGTTGCAAAATATACAGGTGGAGGTAATAATATGAAGTATTTACTGGTAATCATATTGGAAAATGAGGCGCTGGCATATCCGCTCATCAAAAAGCTCAACGAAAAGGATATTCACGGCACCGTCATTCCTACCGCCAACATGAAAAGTAAGCTGCATGGCGAAGAAGACGATCCCCTGCCCGTATTCGGCGGACTAAGACACATCGAAAAACCGTCTTTGAGCGAAAGCACTACTCTTTTGCTGGTAGTAAAGGAAGAATCTATGGAAATCGCCAAACAGGCGGCGCGCGACGTAACGCAAAACTTCAAAGACGATTGCGGCAAAATGTTTGCAATACCGCTGATGTTTTCGGAGGGACACATTGCCTGATATGAATATACTGCTTGTCATTTGCATTGCCCTCGTTGCAGGACTTCTCATGACCCGCCTAATGAAGGTCATCGGTCTTCCCAACGTGACGGGCTACCTTATAATAGGCATTATTCTGGGCCCGTGCTGCTTTAAGATAATCAACCATACCGATCTCGACGGCGTTTTTAACATAATCACCGAAGTGGCGCTGGCATTTATCGCCTTTTCAATAGGCGTGGAATTCAAAATCTCCAGCTTTAAGCGCATAGGCAAAAATATTTTCGTGATAACGCTCACGCAGGCGCTTACAACGACGCTGTTGGTGGACGCGGTGCTGATAACGCTGGCTCTTACGACGGATCTGATACCGCTGCCCGTGGCAATATGTCTCGGCGCAATCGCCACCGCCACCGCTCCGGCGGCAACGCTGATGGTAGTAAGACAATACAAAGCGCACGGCCCGGTAACCGAAACGCTTTTGCCGGTCGTGGCGCTGGACGACGCAGTGGGACTGATGGTCTTTTCCGTTTCCATCGCCCTGGCGGAAGTTTTTGCCAGCGGCACTCCCATAACCTTTACCGCGATAGTGCTCGAACCGCTGCTTGAAATAGTGCTGTCGCTGGCAATAGGAGCGGCGCTGGGCTTTATTTTAAGCCTGAGCACTAAGATTTTCAAGTCGCGTGCCAATCGTCTTGC
>USEG01000132.1 GCA_900553555.1 uncultured Clostridia bacterium | reverse complement strand
GCTGCTAATAATATTTTCCAATTTCGCGGCGGTCGCTTCCGACGCAGTCTTTTACGCGGACAACGCCCAGCGGCAGGCTTTCTTTGTAAATAATGTCGTCGTCCTTGCCCACTATGAGCTCGACGCTGGCGCCGCCTATATCCAAAACGGCGTTGCTGCCTTTGCAGTCCGTCGCGCCCATATATCCCAACAGCGCTTCCTCGTCGCCCGAAATAATGTCGGTTTCCACTCCTATACGGCGGAATATCATGTCTTTTAGCGTTTCGCCGCCGGGACAGCGCATGGCCTCCGTACCGAAGATATAAACCTTTCCGGCGCCCGCGTTTTTTGCGTCGACAAAAAAGTTCGCAACGGCGTCTGCCGTACGAACCATGGCCTCGTTATTAAGTTTGCCGGTATTGGCAAGCCCCTGCGCCAGCTGGGTGGTGTTGAGCTTTTTGGGAGTTACCGCTTTGCCGCTTTCCACAAAAAGACGCACCGAATTGCTGCCTATATCTATGACCGCGTCCATTATTTGCCCACAAACGGCGTTTCGCCTTCGCCGATGAGTCCGAGATATTCGCGGGCGTACTGATCGACGTATGTATCGCTGGACATATATGCTATGGTGCCTTCGTTTGCCTCTATCTGCGATTCGAGCGTTCCCAACTTGTCGGCCAGCTGGGCTTTTTGACTGTTAAGCCCCGAAATTTTGATAAGGTTGATTATCAAAGAAACGGCCAAAAGAAAAATAAAAACAACCACCGAAATAGTAACGATTTTTACGACTTTTATCTGATCGCGCATGGGAGCCTCCTGTTTTTTTGTGAGAGTATTTTTAGTATAGCACAACCGTAAAAATTTTTCAAGATAATTTTTGTGTTTTTTTTGAAAAAATATAGTAAAAACAGTTGACATAACAAAGTAAAATAATTACAATAGTCGTGTTTAGTAAGATTAAACGTCAGGTTTATTGAATTTTAACTTTGTAAACCGTCGGTTTAGTATTTATTGAACAGGGAAGGTCTTATGGAGATAGGTATCAAATTAAAAGAACTGCGCCTTAAAAATCAGTTGACGCAGGAGGAATTGGCGGACAGAAGCGAGCTTACGAAAGGTTACATAAGTCAGCTCGAAAACGATCTTACCAGTCCGTCGATAGCAACGCTTAAAGACATTCTGCAAGCGCTGGGGTCATCGCTGTCGGCGTTTTTTTCGGAGGACGAAGAGGAGCCGCTGGTGTTTACCAAGGAAGATTATTTTCTTAAAGAGGGCGAAAATTCCTCGGTGACTTGGCTGGTGCCCACGGCGCAGAAAAACGCGATGGAGCCGATAATGCTGCGGCTTAAAGGCGGAGCTGCCACCGAAAAAGACTTGCCGCACGACGGCGAAGAGTTCGGGTATGTGCTGAAAGGCACGATAAAGGTATGCGTCGGCAAGCTCGACTGCGAGGCAAAGGAGGGAGAAAGTTTTTATTTCCGCTCCAACAAAACACATTATCTGGTCAATCTTACGGACGAAGAGGCGGTGGTATTGTGGCTGTCCTGTCCTCCGAATTTTTAGGGAGTTCTCATACAAATGAAAGAGCAAGCAAAGTTGGATAAAATCATTACCGTTCAAAATGTAACGAAGGTGTTCGAAGACGGCGTAACCGTACTCGACGACATCAATTTATCTATAAAACGCGGCGAATTTGTCACGCTGCTCGGCCCCAGCGGCTGCGGAAAGACCACGCTGCTGCGCATGATAGCCGGCTTTACTTCCCCCACAAAGGGTGAAATTTACATCGAAAATCAGCCTATCACCAGCGTTCCGCCCTACAAGCGCCCGGTAAACACGGTGTTTCAGAAGTACGCGCTTTTTCCCCATCTCAACGTCTTTAACAACGTCGCGTACGGACTTAAACTCAAAACGGTGGAGGATCCTGCCGCAAAAAAGGGAACGCGCAAACTTACTAAAAAGGAAATTGCCGAAAAGGTAAACCGCGCGTTAAATCTTGTGGGACTGGCCGACTACGGTCATCGCGACGTCAATTCGCTTTCCGGCGGGCAGCAGCAGAGAGTGGCCATCGCCCGCGCCATTGTATGCGAACCGAAAGTGCTTTTGCTGGACGAACCGCTGGGAGCGCTGGATCTTAAAATGCGCAAGGAAATGCAGCTCGAATTAAAGCGTATGCACAAGGATCTGGGCATTACGTTTATATATGTGACGCACGACCAGGAAGAGGCGCTTACCATGTCGGACATGGTGGTAGTCATGAACGACGGAATAATTCAGCAGGTGGCGCCGCCGAAAAAGATTTACGACGAGCCGGCAAACGCGTTTGTCGCCGATTTTATAGGCGAAAGCAATATCTTGTCCGGCATCATGGAAAAAGACTACCGCATCAACTTCCTCGGAATGTCGGTGGAATGCGTCGACAAAGGCTTTGACAAAAACGAACAGGTGGATATAGTCATCCGCCCCGAAGACATCAAGATTTATCCCGCCGCAACCGGAAAAGGTCAGTTTGAAGGCGAAGTGGTAGGCTCTGTCTTTAAGGGAACATATTACGAAATGGGCGTTATGGCGGGCAATTACGAGTTTACCGTGCAGTCGACCAAAGAGTTCCTGCCGGGGCAGGCCGTCCGTCTTAAAATAGAGCCCGACAGTATCCACATAATGAAAAAACTGCGCACGATAAACAAGTTCGAAGGCGAAATTACCGGCGAAGACACCGTGTGGTTCTGCGAGGCGGATTTTGCCTGTCCGAGCGCGTCCCGTTTCGAAAAGAAAGAAAAGGTAGCTGTGTTCGTGCCCTTTGACGCCGTGGAGCTGACGGACGACGAGGCCGACGGAACAATAGGCGGCAACGTCGCGCAGACGCTTTATAAGGGCACATATTATCAGGTGCAGGTTTATACGGATACCGACGAGGACTTTTATGTCGACACGGCCGACGAATGGGACATCGGCGATCGCGTCGGAATAAAGGTGGACGCCGGCAAAATCACGCTGGAACGCATCGAGGAGGACGGCGATGAAAAAGCAGAGGAATAGTTTTTTTACACCCGGTTTCTTTGCGGCGCCTTATATAATAATCTGTATAATTTTTGTGGTTTTACCGCTTGTATTAGTGTTTGTGTACGCATTTATCGGCAACGACGGCA
>USEG01000131.1 GCA_900553555.1 uncultured Clostridia bacterium | reverse complement strand
CTTGTTAAAAGAGGGCTTTTTGGTGCAGATGCGCGTGTATGACGACACGAAAGTCGCGCTTAACGAGACCGCTATGGAAATAAAGAAGATGTGCGAAGGCGTCGACGGAGTTTTGTCGGTGGGCACGGGTTCGGTAAACGACGTATGCCGTTACGGGGCATATCTTGCCGGAAAGCCGCTGGCGATATTTGCGACGGCGCCCTCTATGGACGGATTTGCCTCCGATTCGGCGCCCATAATAATAGACGGCTTTAAGATATCCTGCCAGTGCAGGCAGCCGGTCGTCATCATCGCCGACACCGTCATACTTGCCGCCGCTCCCGCCGAGCTTAAAGCCGCGGGTTTCGGAGACATGATGGCAAAGTTCATCGCCATTGCCGACTGGCGGATAGCAAATATCGTGCATGGCGACTATTATTGCGAACGCATTGCCGAATTGGTGCGTGAAGCCACCGCCCGTATAGTTGCGCTCGCGGATGAAATAAGCGGCAATTCGGAAAAGGCCGTGGAAGCGATAATGGAAGCGCTCGCCCTTACCGGGATAGCTATGCAGTACGTCAAGCTTTCGCGTCCCGCCAGCGGCACCGAACATATTATATCGCACTACTGGGAATGCAAAAAACTCGAGCGGGGTCTTTATTCCGACTATCACGGCAAAAAAGTGGGCGTCGCCACCCTTATAGTCGCCGACGTCTATCACAAGGTGGCCGATATGACGGGCATAAAAGCTCACGCCGATCATCCCGACTGGGAGGATATTTACCGCGCTTACGGCGAAAGACTTTCCGTCGACGTAAAAAAGCTCAATTCGCCGCATACAATTACCGATGAGATAGACCCCGACGTCATTACCGAAAAATGGCCGGAAATATGCCGCATAATCAAGGAGGAGATACCCCCTCTTGAAACGCTTTACAGATATTACAAGGCCGCCGGCGCCACTACGATAGAAGAAATAAAGGTGGATAAGGAGCTTTGCGACGAGGGACTTAAATATCATCCGTACATGAGACGCCGCGTCACTCTGGCGCGCATAATGCCCATGTGCGACTTGGATTTTGTCAAAATATATTATTCCGACAAAAACTGACGCAAAACACCCCGTTTTGCCACAAAGGGCGAAAAAGCGCTTTAAGCCGCGCGGCAAAAAAACTTTGCGATAAAAAGCGGCTAAACACTTGCTTTTTTGAGGGGATTATACTATAATAATATTGCTGTGCTATGCGGGGAGCTAGTGGTGCCCTGTTGCCTACAATCCACTACAGTAGGGCAGAATGCCGTTAAAGGTTTATCGCGTGTCGCGCAGTCGTGCGTAAGCGGTGTTGACGGTAAGGTCTTGTGCAATACTGCGCCGTGAACCGTGTCAGGGTCTGACGGCAGCAGCACTAAGCGGATTGCCGTATGTGCCACAAGGTGGCTTTGCAAGAGCCGGCTGCGCAAAGGACGGCGGGGCGCGGTCTATCGATAACGGATGCACAGTGCTTTTGATTTAACTGTTGAGAGGAGAGCCTAATCGTAAGTTCTTCTCTCAATATCTTAATTTACGGGGATACCCGGGGAAACAATACGGAGGCTACAATGTACGATAAAATCGAAGCCGATCAATATGGCGTAGAGGGCGAGGCGAAAGTACTCAAATTCTGGAAGGAAAACGACGTCGTCAAAAAAGCCATGGACAAAAACGACGGCACAGGCGAAGAATTTACTTTTTACGACGGCCCGCCCACCGCAAACGGCAAACCTCATGTCGGGCACATATTGACGCGCGTAATAAAGGATATCATTCCGCGTTATAAGACCATGAAGGGCTATCATTGTTACCGCAAGGCGGGATGGGACACTCACGGACTGCCGGTGGAACTCGAAGTGGAAAAATCGCTGGGCATCGACGGAAAGCAGGAAATAGAAAAATACGGCGTAGAAAAATTTATCGGCAAATGCAAGGAAAGCGTCTGGAAATACAAAGGCGAATGGGAAAAAATGTCGGACAGAGTGGCGTATTGGGCGGATATGGACAATCCGTACGTCACATATGACGACAATTATATCGAATCGGAATGGTGGGCGCTAAAAACCATCTGGGAAAAGGGTCTTTTGTACAAAGGCTATAAAATAGTGCCCTATTGTCCGCGCTGCGGTACGTCGCTGAGTTCGCACGAAGTGGCGCAGGGCTATAAGGACGTTGAAGAAAAGTCCGCTATCGCCAAATTCAAGGTCAAGGGCGAAGACAAGTATTTTCTCGCATGGACCACCACGCCGTGGACGCTGCCCGGCAATATGGCGCTTTGCATGGGCGCCGATTACGAATATGTCACGGTACTGTCCGGCGGCGAAAAATACGTGCTGGCAAAGGCGCTTGCAGACAGATATTTCGAAAATTACACTATTGTCGAAACCAAGACGGGCAAAGAATACGAGGGCACCGAATATGAGCCGCTTTACAACGCCGACCTTAAAGGAAAAAAAGGATATTATGTCGTAAACGACGATTATGTCACGCTTGAAGACGGTACCGGCATTGTCCACATAGCTCCCGCATTCGGTGAAGACGACAACCGCGTCGGCAAAAAATACGATTTGCCGTACATTCAGCACGTCGACGACCGCGGCAGAATGGCGGCGGGCACTCCGTTCGAGGGCGTATTCTGCAAGGACGCCGATAAGTTTATATTAAAGGATCTGAAAGCCAGGGGACTGCTCTTTAAAGAACTTATGTACAAGCACAGCTATCCCTTCTGCTGGAGGTGCGACACTCCGCTTTTGTATTACGCCCGTTCGACGTGGTTTATAAAGATGACCGCCGTAAAGCAGCAGCTCATCAAAAACAACGCGTCCATCAATTGGATTCCGCCCAGCATAGGGACGGGACGCATGGGCAACTTCCTCGAAAACGTCATCGATTGGGGCCTGTCGCGTGAAAGATATTGGGGCACGCCGCTGCCCGTTTGGATATGTCCCGACTGCGGCGAAATACACGTCGTCGGCTCCAAGGCCGAACTCAAAGAATTGGGCGGCATAAAGGGCGATATCGAATTGCATAAGCCATACGTCGACGCCGTTACTTTCAAATGTAAAAAATGCGGCGGCACGATGCATCGCACGCCGGAAGTCATAGACTGCTGGTTTGACAGCGGC
>USEG01000130.1 GCA_900553555.1 uncultured Clostridia bacterium | reverse complement strand
CCCGCCACCACTCTGCCGCTGGACAATCTGCCGCTTACGTCCGAAGGAAAGGCCGATTATTCGAAGGACTTTTTCGGAAAAAAAGTGGGCCTTACCGTCAGCGGACAGTTCGAAGGCGAATGTTTTGCCATGGCGTTCAAAAAGATATACACTTTCGGACCCACCTTCCGTGCCGAAAATTCCAACACCAAAACGCACGCCTGCGAGTTTTGGCAGGTGGAACCGGAAATCGCGTTTTGCGATTTGCAGCAGCTCATGCAGGTGGAGGAACAGCTGTTTAAGTTTATCGTCAGATACGTGCTTGAAAAATGCCCCGACGAAATAGATTTTCTGGACGGATTTGTGCAAAAGGGTCTGCGCGAAAAGCTGGAAACCATGCTGGCGTCCTCGTCGACGCGTGTCACGCACGAAGAGGCCATAACCATTCTGAAAAAAGCCGACAAAAAATGGGAATTCCCGCCCGAATACGGCGCGGACATCGCCAAAGAACACGAAAAATATCTTACGGAAGAATATTTTAAGAGTCCCGTGTTTATCACCGACTGGCCCAGGGACATAAAGTGCTTTTACATGAAACAGAACGACGACGGCAAAACCGTTGCCGCGGTAGATTATCTTGTTCCCGGCGCGGGCGAGATGATGGGCGGCAGCCAGAGAGAAGAGGATTATGACAAGCTGGTGGCCGAAATGAAACGCCGCGACATGAACATCGACGAACTCTATTGGTATGTCAATCTGCGCCGCTACGGCACGTGCAAGCACGCCGGCTTCGGCATGGGCTTCGAGCGCATGCTCATGTATCTTACCGGAATAGACAATATCCGCGACGTTCTGCCCTTCCCGCGTACACCGGGCAACTGTAATTTCTAAAAAATCGGCGCCCTTTTCTGAAAATTTCGCGAACAGCGTTTTATTTCGCAAAAAGTTATTGACTTTAAATGTATAATGTGCTAAAATTATACATACATTAAGGTTGCATCTTAAAGGAGAAAATATATGAGCGTTTTTTATGAAAAAAAGACAAGCAATTGGTGGTTTATTTTGGGCTTTATCTGTCCTATCGCAGGACTTATATTGTTTTTTACACTAAAAGAAAAAAACGCGAAGGCGGCGCAGAAGTCGGGAATAGGCGCTTTGTGCATGGTGATAGCGTGTGCGTTTGTACTGCTCATTATACTTTTGTACAAGCTCAATCTCGATCCCGTGTTCCATCAGGTTCCCGGTATATTCTGATTGATTTCGGTAAATGCGGCGTTATAAATGGCGTCGCATTTTATTTTGCGGTAATACACTATGAAAGACGACAAAAAAGACACTATCGATAAAAATAACGACGGCGTTTGCAAAGCCGGGAATATGTCCGTCGGCAACGGCGATGACGGAGTGAAAAACGGCGAGAAATTGCTGTCCGGCGCGTCTTTTTGGCGCATACTGTCGTTTATTATTGCTTTTTTAGCGCCGCCTGCGGGCATCGCGCTGTATTTTATTTGGAAAAACGCTCATCATGAGCGCGCTTATCATGCGGCGCTCGGTACGCTGTCGGGCGTCATAATGTACTGTATTATATGTATTGCGGTTTACGCCGTAAAACTTGTGCCGTTTTTCGCTTGAACCGCGCCAAAATCACTTAAAACCGGGTGAATAAAAAAACAAATCAAAAAATTTTTATCGTAATTGTAGTCAAATGCAAAAATATGTGTTATAATGTTAAATCGGGAGAAAATGTGCCGCTTGTCGACACTTTTTTTCCGTATAATAATCTTGTTTTGGTGTTTTAGCGCCGTGGAGTATATATGTTAGAACTAATAAACATCAGTTATTCCGCAGGTAACGAAAGCGGAGAGAAGGATATTCTTAAAAACGTCAGCCTTAAAATAGACGGCAAATTCACCGTCATAACGGGGCCGAACGGCAGCGGCAAGAGCACGCTTGCCAAAATCGTCGCGGGCATATACAAGCCCACGTCCGGCAGGATACTTTTGGACGGAGAGGACGTCACGGCATTGGACATCACGGAAAGGGCGAAAAAGGGGATAAGTTTCGCCTTCCAGCAGCCGGTGAGATTTAAGGGCATCACCGTAAAGGACCTTATTACCATTGCCGCCGGAAAAAAGATAACGGTGGCGGACGTGTGCACGTATTTGTCCGAAGTGGGACTGTGCGCGCGCGACTATGTCGACCGCGAGGTAAACGCGTCGCTGTCGGGCGGAGAGCTGAAGCGTATCGAAATCGCCACTCTGCTTGCCCGCGGAACAAAGCTGTCCATCTTAGACGAGCCGGAGGCGGGCATAGATTTGTGGAGCTTTAACAATCTTATCGATGCGTTTATTAAAATGCGTGACAGAATAGGCGGAAACGTCATAATAATATCCCATCAGGAACGCATCATCAATATTGCCGACAGGATAGTGCTGCTGCAAAACGGCGAAGTGACCAAAGTCGGCACCAAGGAAGAGGTAATGCCTCTTATTCAGGGAGCGGCTTCGCCTTGCCGCGTTTTAACCGACAAAATGAAGGCGTAGGGAGTATATATGGATAAAATTCAGGAAAATTTACTGGCGGAAATAGCAGACCTTCACGGCGTGCCGGAAGGAGCGTACAATATCAGATCCAACGGCGTATCGGTGCAGAGAAATTGTACCGCCAACATAGACATCGAGACCAAAAACGATAAGTCAGGCATAGACATTTACATTCGTCCCGGCACGAAAAACGAGAGCGTGCACATACCCGTAATACTGGACAAAAACGGACTTAAAGAAAAGGTTTACAACGACTTCCACATCGGAGAGGGCGCCGACGTCGTCATCGTGGCGGGCTGCGGAATCCACTGCGGCGGAGCGGACGATATGCAGCACGACGGCATTCACACCTTTTACGTCGAAAAAAACGCGCGCGTCAAGTATATCGAAAAGCATTACGGCGAAGGCGACGGCAACGGCAAGCGCGTTCTAAACCCCGAAACGGTCATATATCTTGCCGAAGGAGCTTATATGGAGATGGAGGCGACGCAGATAAAGGGCGTTGACTCGACCGTGCGCGTCACAAAAGCCAAAGTGGGGGACAACGCCAAACTTGTCATCCACGAAAAAATCATGACGCACGGCAACCAGCTGGCAAAAACCGACTTTATTGCGGATCAG
>USEG01000129.1 GCA_900553555.1 uncultured Clostridia bacterium | reverse complement strand
TGCCGCTGAAGTATCTGCCAACGGCAATAAGCCTGTTTTGCAGCCGATTCTTTTTAAGCACGTCCAGAATGGGTCTGCCGGCTGTTCCGGCGGGTTCGCCGTCGTCGGAAAAACGCACAGTGACGCCGTTATCGCCGCAGATATAGGCAAAACAGACGTGCCGCGCGTCATAGTGCCGCGACCGTATCCCGCTAAGCTTATCCGCCGCCTCCGCCTCCGTTTCGACTGCGTACGAATAGGCGATAAACTGCGAACGCTTTATTTCCAGGCTGAATACGCCTTCTTTTATACGCTTATAGCCCGTCATTGACAAAGCACTACTTTGATGTGTACTTTTTTGCCCTTGTGCAAAACCAGCTCGCTGCCGCTGCAATAGTCCTTTATCAGGGCATGAACGTCTTCGACCTTATTGTCGTTTATTTTAACGCCGCCGCCTTCTATCAGACGACGGGCGTCGCTCTTGCTGCCGGCTGCTTTTGCCATAAACAAAAGGTCCGTCACCGTGGCGTCGGGGCCGAGCTGCACCGTGACGCACGGCATGTCGTCGCTGTTTCCGCCAAATGCCGCCGCCGCCTGTTTTTGCGCCTGCAACGCCTTTTCTTCGCCGTGGACCAGCTTGGTCACTTCGTACGCGAGACGTTGCTTTGCGGCGTTGATGCGTTCGTCTTTATAGCGGCACAATTCTTCTATTTCTTCGAGCGGCATAAACGTCAGCAGTTTCATACATTCTTCCACCTTTGCGTCCTCGACGTTGCGGAAGTATTGATAGAAGTCGTACACCGGGCACTTGTTTTCGTCCAGCCATAACGCGCCCTTCTGCGTCTTGCCCATTTTTTTGCCGTCGGAAGTGAGCAGCAGCGTACACGTAAGACAAAACGCGTCCTTCTGCTTTTTGCGGCGTATGAGATCCACTCCCGCCAGCATATTGGACCATTGGTCGTCGCCGCCCAGCTCCAGCCGGCAGTCGTAAAGCTCGTTGAGTTTAAGGAAGTCGTAACCTTGCATCAACATATAGTTAAATTCGAGAAAGGTAAGACCTTTTTCGAGACGCTGTTTATAACGTTCGGCGGTAAGCATCTTGTTTACCGAAAAATATGCTCCGATATCGCGCAGAAAATCGACGTAATTGAGACTTAACAGCCAATCGCCGTTGTCGGCGGCAATAGCGGCGTTTTCGCCCTCGAAACTTATAAACCGCGACATCTGCTTTTTGAAACATTCGACGTTGTGCGCGATGGTTTCACGCGTCATCATGGTGCGCATATCCGTTCTGCCCGACGGGTCGCCTATCATTCCGGTACCGCCGCCGAACAGCGCTATCGGCCGATGTCCGTACTTCTGCATCCACGCCATAGCCATTATCGGAATATAGTGGCCGATGTGCAGACTGTCGGCAGTGGGGTCGAATCCGACGTAAAACGCCACTTTCTCCTGCCCCAGCATTTTGTACAGGTCGTCGTCGTATATTGTCTGTTTGATAAATCCGCGCTCCTTCAGAACGTCGTACACGTTTTTCATGTTAATTCTCCCCGATTGCGGCGGCGCACTTAAATAGTCATGCTGCCCGGCACAGTCTTTTCTTAATAATATATAATCCTATAAAGTTTTCGGTCTTGCTTTTGCTGTTTGCAAGGCTGACTTACGTTACTACATATGTTTGCAAGCGCTGCGGCTTTATTTAGTCGCATGCAAGCCTTACAGCCTTATTATTTCGAGAGCGCCCTGCCCGTCGGCAAGCTCGAACTCAATATCGCCCGCGACGTACAGTCTGCCCGTTGAGGTAAAAATAAGCGCCGCCGAATTGTCTGTGAGAATATCGCCGGTGTCCGCTCCGTCCACGCATGCCGAAAAGCACAGCGCGTTGCTCTTGTATCCGCTGTCGGACACGACTATCGCGGCATAGACGTAATCGTCTTTGGAGGAATACAAGCCCGGCATTATCTTTGTAAGCGTGGTGGGAATGCCGGTGCGCGGGTCTATAATGCCGCCTATAAACAGTCTGCTGCCCAGATTGCGCGAATTAAAATATACGTCCATCTCGGTGACGTATTTGCCGGCGGGAAGCTTTACGGTGGCAAGTCTGTCGCCCGTGGACATGTTTACTGCGACGTCATAAGTCCCTTCGCCGAGATATACGGACGTATTGTCCGCTTTAATATACGCCGAAGAGAGATTTTTGCCCGCCGCCATCCGCGCCGCGGCGTCGCACATAATACCGCCGAGCGCGTCGTCAAACGCAATATAGGTGTGTTCTTCGTTTAGTTCTCCGTCGTCGTCAAACGTGACGTATTTTTGCAGATAATATGTGCCGTCGATGATATATTCGTCTATAAGCAGCGGATTCTGAACGCCCGCTATGTCGCGCAGAATAAGACTTTCGGCGGGGAAAATCTGCGCCGAATACCACCTTTCTTTTAAGCGTTTGGTGGCAATGTTAAAGCGCCCTTCCGTCGTGCGGTAAAGATTTTTTGCCGTCATAACCGCCGAGTAAAGATAATTGTCCGCCGCGACGCGCACATACTTGTCCTTGCCGCCCAGAATATTTGTTTCGCCTTCGATTACGGTCCCGTCGGCGGCATTGAATCTGGCAGCCGAGCCGTCGGGAGAAAACAGCGCATAATCATAGCGCGACATGGCGGTAAATATGTCTTCCGCCACCGAATTTTCGTCCCTGCCCTTCAAACTAAGGCGCACTTCCGCTCCGCTGTGGGTAAGCGTGCGATAAAAATTGCGCGGCTGCGTTGCGCACGCTCCCGTGGACAAAAGCATAATTACGCTTAGCATGAGCACGACTATTGTCTTTGCCCGGATTAATTTCATTTGCTCTCCTTTTCCCTGATGATTTTTTGTCACTCTATTTGTCACTCTATATATGAAGTCAAAAATTTAAGCACGGCCTCGTCCGTTCGCCAATTGCCCTCGTGCGCGTGATTGGTATACACCACGATGTCCTTTTTGCAGCTTAGCTTGTTGTAGCAGGCATACTGCGTCGAAGGCGGACATACGTTGTCCATAAGCCCCGTAAACCACAATACGTCGGCTTTGATGCGCGGCGCAAAGTTTTGAATGTCTATATACCCGAGGGTTGTCCACATGGCGTCGCGTTCTTCCCCTTCCGTCGGGCAAAAACACCTTATATAGGCG
>USEG01000128.1 GCA_900553555.1 uncultured Clostridia bacterium | reverse complement strand
ACCCGGCGGGCGTATTGTCAACTCTATTATACGGAAAAAGGCGGACCGGCAACCCGGAACCCGCCCTTTCCTTTATCTAAACAGCATACACCCTTGTTTTTTGAATTTTTCCGCCATGTCGTCCAGCTGACGTTCTGTACAGCCGAACCTTTCCGCAAGGCAGGTCTTGCACAAAAATTTCTGAGCGGCACGGTTGACGAGTTTACGCGTCAGAGCCTCTTCCAGCGGAATAACTTCTCGTCCGCACACAACGCACCTGGGCATTATGCGTCCACCACTTCCGCGATATAAACGGCGCTCCAATCCGGTCCCCCGTTTTCCATGGTCACGCAGCCGTTGGCGCTTAAAATCTGCTTGCCGGTCACGACGTTTTTAAGCAGCAGCTTTTTGCCGGAAGATTCGGGCACGCCTACGCTTTCGGTGAGGAAAGTATTGTTCCATCTGGTTTCGCCGTCGCTGAGATTAAATTCGCCTATCGCGATTTTTCCGTCGTCCAAAAACTTTGCCAGCAGTACCACGCCGTCGGGATAATTGCAATAATAGACATCGTTTTTTATGCTGCGCTCGATGTTCTTCTCCATTTTGTGACCGATGAAAAAGGGCTGGCAGTACTTTTTGTCCTGATCTATGCGGATAAGGTCCTTGTTTGTGACAAGTTTAAGCGTTTTGTCGTCGATCTTGCGAATATCGTTGCCCAACATAAGCGGCGAAGAAAACATGCACCAGAAGGCAAAATGCGTAAAGTATTCGTCGTAAGTGCATCCGCCCTGTCCGACGTGGCCGTCGCCGTTCATGCCCACCACCAGCATATCTATGTCGTTAAAGCAGCCCATGCCGTTGTATTCCATGTATTTGAGCTGATATTGTATTATATCCTTTACCGACGCCCAGCAGTCGAAAATATCGCCCGTCGAACGCCAGCTGTTGGCGCCCGTTTCCTTTATCCACACGCGCGTATCGTCGGCGCCCCATGAACAGGCGGAAAACAGTATGTCCCTGCCGCAGTTGGCAAGCGCAATTCCCATCCGCTTGTACAACAGGTGCCCGGGCGTGCCTGTCGAATGGAAACAATAGTCGTACTTTAAGAAGTCGACGCCCCACTCGGCAAAAGTCGCGGCGTCGATAAACTCGTGCTCGTAAGAGGCGGGATAACCGGCGCAGGTCACCACTCCGGCGCACGAATACATGCCGAATTTAAGTCCTTTTTTGTGAATATAATCGGCAACGTACCTCATTCCGTGCGGAAATTTTTCGGGATCGGCTACAAGTCGACCGTTTTTGTCGCGTTCGTGCAGGCTCCAGCAGTCGTCGATAACGATATATTCGTATCCGGCGTCTTTAAGCCCGTTTTCGACCAAGGCGTCGGCAGCCTCGAGCACGAGTTTTTCGTTGATCTCCTGTGCAAACGTGTTCCACGAATTCCAGCCCATCGCGGGCGTGTTTTTTACCATTTTCGTCCTCCTTTGCGTTTTTATTTAAGCGTTGCGATTTCGCTTTGACGCAGTTTTTTTATTCTCAGTCTGTTGAGCATTCCGCCGTCCTCCGGTCCGCCGGCGCAGTATGCCAGCAGCACCGAGCCGTCTGCAAGTTCGTGAATGGCGGTATAGGCATAGCCGCGGCTTTCGTCGTTTTCGATTTCCTTAAAGGCTAGCGGCCTGTCCTGCCGCAAAACCGCCGCGACCAATGGCGTTCTGGCCCCCGTCCACACGTTTCTTACATGCTGGCTTTTTCCGTTCCAAAGCGGCACGGGATTCCATACGTACAGCGATTTGCCGTGGCTTAGCCGTTTCATGCTTATGGGCGACACGGGAGCGGTAAACTCCGACGGAACGGGAGCGGTCCATTGTACTCCGCCGTCGCTGCTGTAACTTTCGTAAATTCTGCCGAATTCGGTGCGAATCATCATTTTTATTCTTCCGTCGTCCGTTTCGATAAGGCCCGGCTCCTGCCATCCGGCATGAAAGCAGCTTTTGGGCGCGTAATCGTAGGCAATGACGGCGGTTTTTTTCCAGACGTTTCCGTCATCGTCCGACCTGAACACCCAGATGTGTTCGGGATTGGTGGCGGCGCCTTTCTTAAAGGTTATTCCGTCGGCGTCATCACCGGCGGTAACGGGACAAAACGCCACCGCGAGCATAAACGCCCCGTCTTTAAGGTGCAGGACACGGTCGTTATTGAGAATAAAAAATCCCGGCTCGTCTATTATCTTTTTCGGTTTTGACCAGCTTTTTCCTTCGTCGCACGAACGCATAAAATGCGGAATACACTGATACGGCCGCCGCTTTACCAGGAAAAACATGCCTATGTCGCCGTTGTTCATACGTATAAGCGACACGGACATGAGATTGACGGCGTCAAGTTCTCCGTGCGTCAAAACGGGAAAAGCAGGCGAAAAGTCCTCTCCGTCGGGCGTCGAGATACAGCCGTAAATATCGGCGGGCGCCCCGTCGTCGCTGTCTCCGCCCGAATAACGCGAGTAGGCAAACAGCACCGACCCGTCTTTCAACGTGACGAACGACCCTTCGCTGTTGCGGGGGTTGTCGGCCGACGGCGCAAAGTCTTTTACTATTCTGCCAAGCATTTTATTTTCTCCTTAATTACCGACGGCTTATGTGCGTCCGCACGGCTTTTGATTGTCTGATTGTCTATAGTTAAATTATATCACTTACGCGGCGGATTTGCAACCGCCAATTGCTTTTATCGTTTAATGATTTGTTCTTTTTTCTTAACGAATTGTGCGATTGCGTCCATGCTATGCACACGCTAAGCACCGACGATTATTTTTATTCCGTCGCGTATGCCGGCATACAGGCGGTCTTTGGAATACATCAAAATACGCAGTTCGACAGAAGCGCCGCTTGCAACCGGAATTTCGCACTCAAGCATTTTGGGCGATGCGGCGCCCGCTTTTTTGTCCTTATAAACCAAGCCGCCGTTGACGTAAACTTCGGTATAATCCGATTCAAGCCAATTGAAAACCATGCCGTATTTTTTGCCCGACGGCAAATCGAACTTTGCCCTGTAAATGCGCCAGCCGCTGTGAAAATCGTTTTGATGCGTTCCCACTGTCGATACGGGCATAAAGGAATTCATGTCGTTATCGGCGATTTCCATAAGCGGGTCGGGTTTTTCGGCCGTAATGGCGGAGAC
>USEG01000127.1 GCA_900553555.1 uncultured Clostridia bacterium | reverse complement strand
GGCGTTACGGGGAGCGGCGGCGGAGAAGCGGCGCTTATTAAATCGGCGATAGGGATAGGTTCGCTGTTGTTGGACAATATTGGCGATACAATACGAGTGTCGTTAAGCGAAGATCCTGTAAACGAAGTGTACGCGGCACAAAAGATACTGCGCGCCGCGGGGTTTGACAGAAATTACTGCGAAATTATTTCCTGTCCGACGTGTTCGCGCTGTTCGTACGACCTTATAGGCGCTGTCAAAGCAATACAAGAGTATGTTAAAGATATTAAAATTCCGCTTAAAATAGCCATCATGGGGTGTGTGGTAAACGGACCCGGCGAAGCCGCGGACTGTGATTTCGGCGTGGCGGGCGGAAAGGATAAAGCGGTGCTTTTTACAAAAGGCAAAGTTACAAAAACCATATCCGCCGACAGTGTAGTCGAGCAGTTGAAAAGTATGATTGACGAATATTTACGAATACATGAGAAGTGAGTTTTCCAGACAATTTAATGAGATTACGGATAATAAATTCGATTTTGTGCAGCTGGTGGGCGTCGATATCAATGTGTACAAGCAGACCATAGACGTAAAACTGATTTATCCTGAGAATAAGACGGAAACGGTCAATGCGCACCGCGAAGAGATATTAAGCGCGGCGGCAAAAGTAATAAATACTTCGGCTACGTTAAATATTCATCTTAGTGCCGCAAAATTCGATCTTGAACTTTGCCGTAACGCGGTAGCGGAGTTTTTGTCCGGATATCCTTCGGTAGTGCCGTTTGTTGATAAGCAGGCCATTGATTTTGTCCCCGAAGAAAATTCCGACAGAATAGTTTTGCGCATACCGGCGGAATCCGACGCGTGCGAGTATTGCAGCGAACGTAAAATTGCAGGCGAATTAAAAGAGTACTTAAAGTTGTATTTTACCGAGGATATAAAACCGGAGTTTATCAGATCCGACGCCATGGACGCCAAGATAGACGAGGTAAGCATTGACGACGACGGGGCGTTTGTGTTTAAGTCCGAGGGCGAAAGAATTATTAAGCCGCTGGATATTAAGGAATGCGTCGGCAAACCCATAGATGAAGCCGCGATATATATAGAGGACTGTTATTCGCACGTCGAAGAAACAATTGTCATTTGCGGCAAAGTCAGTTCATTCAGGGAATCGCAAAAAGCGGACGGCAGTAAAACGTTTTATAAATTTGTTTTAAGCGATTACACAGGAAGCATCGACTGTCTTATATTTCTCAATAAAACGATGACGCAGGAAAAAGTGTCCGCAGTGACGGACGGTGCGGAAATCGTCATAAAGGGGCAGCTCAAGGAAAACAGTTTCAGAGGCGAGAAGTCCTATTCGGTTTTTGTGAGAAGTCTGTCTTTCTGCCGTTTGCCGGAAGACTTTGTAAAAAAGGAGATATACCGCGTTACTCCGACGGAATACCACACGGTTTTTCCTCAGCCGTACATCGAAACTTCGCAGGTTAATTTGTTTGACGTAAAAAAGACGGAAGAGGTTCCCGCCTATCTTGTCGGCAAGACGTACGTTGTATTCGATATGGAGACGACCGGCCTCGACATTGCTTCATGTAAAGTCACCGAGCTTGGCGCCGTAAAAATCGTAGACGGTCGATTTACCGAGACTTTTTCGTCGCTTGTCAATCCCGGCGAAAAATTAGACCAGCGTATTATCGATAAAACGCATATAACCGATGAGATGCTTGCGGGTCAGCCGTCGATAGAAGAGGTTTTGCCGGACTTTAATCTATTTTGCTCGGGCGCTATTCTCGTTGGACATAACAGCAACGATTTTGATTACAGAATTTTGACGCGCCTTGCCGGCGAACAAAAGCTGCGCTTTCCCGCCGAGCACGAAGACACCATGGTGCTGGCAAAAAAATTGCTGCGCACAGTTCATAACTATAAATTATCTACCGTTGCAAAATATTTCGGCATTGTCAATGAAAATGCGCACAGAGCTTTGGACGATACCGTTGCTACGGCAAAAGTTTTTGTAGAACTGGCTAAAATGTTGTGATTTTTACAAAAAACAGATAAAAAATACTTGATATTTGTAAAATAAAATGCTATACTATATTTAGCTTAGATGGTTTTACTTAAGAGTGGACAATGGTTCGCTCTTAAGTCTTTTTATGGAGGCTGTTTTGAAAACGGAAAAACAAATTTTCGATGCTATAAACCCGGTAGTCGAACAGATGGGCTACGAGATTGTCGATGTGGAGTTCGTAAAAAAGAACGGCGAGCTTAATCTTACGGTTTTTATCGATGTCACCGGCGGCATTTCGCTGGACGATTGCGAAAAGGTGCATTATGCAGTGGAACCCGTCTTGGATGAGCTCGATCCCTCCGACGATAAACCTTATATTCTTAACATTTCGTCGCCGGGGCTGGATCGCCCGTTTAAAAAGCAGCGCGATTACGAACGCAATTACGGAAAAGAAGTAGAAGTTAAACTTTATGCGCCGTATATGGGCAAAAAGATATACGAAGGCGTTTTGTTAAAAAAAACGGACACCTGTTTGGAGTTGCAGTCCAACGGCGATACGATAAAATTGGAGGATAATCGTATTGCTCTCGTGCGCCCGCTTGTGAAATTTGAATAATATCCGGAGGATAAAATATGATAAGTAAAGATTTTTTTATGGCACTTGACGAACTCGAGGCAACAAAAGGCATTAAAAAGGAAGTTTTTATTGAAGCGCTCGAGACGGCTCTTGCCATAGCTTATAAAAAACAGATGGGCACTGCCAAAGCCGTTAAGGTAAAACTCATGCCCGATAAAAATGCTCTTAAAGTTTATGCGTATCAAACCGTCGTCGACCAGGTGGAAGACAAAGATACGCAAATTTCTTTGGAGGACGCGCGCATTATCAATAAAAAATACAAAGTGGGCGATACCGTCGAAGAAGAAATAGATTCAAAAAACATTCAGAGAATACCCGCGCAGACGGCGCGCCAGGTGATATTGCAGAAATTGCGTGAAATAGAAAGCGAGATTGCTTTTAGCGAACTGTCGCAAAAAGAAGACGAGCTAGTCACTTGTACAGTAAGACGAATCGAAGGCGACAATGTTTATGTGGAGCTCAACAAGCAGGTGGAGGCCGTTTTGCTGCCGCAGGATCAGGCTCCGAACGACAAATACGTTCCGGGAAAAACCATTAAGGTTTACGTCAAAAAAATCAAAGCCGGA
>USEG01000126.1 GCA_900553555.1 uncultured Clostridia bacterium | reverse complement strand
AAGACGATAAACCGGCACGCCGAGGCTTTTGCCGAGTATATCCCACAGCGCCATCTCCACCGCCGAAAGCGCGCTCATAAGCGCCGCTCCGCCCCGCCAATACGCGTCCCTATAAACGGCGTGGCAGTGTTTTTCGATATCGCGCGGATCCTTTCCGACAAGATAACTCTTTATGTGCTCGACGGCGCCAACAAGCGCTTTTTCCTTATATTCGAGAGTGCCTTCGCCCACTCCGCCTATACCTTCGTCGGTGTACACTTTTACAAACACCCAGTTGGTTCTGTAACAGTCGACGACAAACGTTTTGACATCCGTAACTAACATATATCCCTCCTGATTATTTTATTATACCGCCGGCGCGCTTTTTTATCTACCACGATTTAAACTCTGTTTTGCATAATCTTATTATTTATTTTGACAATTGCGGAAAAATTTATTATAATTTAATTATACACAAAAAGGAAGCGCATTATGGCACTGGGCAAAATAATCAAATACGGCGTTTTCGATTCGGCGGCGGTATTTCCCTCGGTCAAAAAAACCGAAGAGCGCAAAGTCGAATATTTCGAGTTCGAATACATCATTTCCTCCGACGCCACGTCCGTAATAAACGACGCGCGCTACGCCCTTAAACCCAACACTTTTCTGTTGAGAAAACCCGGGCAGCGGTGCTCGAGTTATTTGCATTTCAAGTGCTATTTTTTTCATTTCCGCTTCGACGAGCCGTGCGCATATACGGACCTTTTAAAAAAAGCGCCCAACTATTTCCAGCTTATCGACTCCGAAAGATATAAAAACATCTTTCAGGACCTGGTGCTGTTTTTACAAACCGGCGGCGACGAGAACTGTGATTTCGTGACGGCAAAACTCATGGAGCTGTTTTTTTATATCGGCCGCGACTGCGTGAAAAACAGCAACTATATACGCCTGTACCCCAAGGGCGACGACCGCTTTATTTCGGGCAGTCTGCAATATATGCAGGAACATTTCGGCGAAAAGATAACGCTTGGCAAGCTGGCGTCGCTGGCGGGTTACGCGCCCACGTACTTTCACAGGGTTTTTTGCGAAATAATGGGTATTACGCCGCTCAAATACCTCTTGAACATACGTCTCAACAACGCCAAAAAGCTGCTCGCCTCCACCAACAAGCGTCTTAGCGACATTGCTTACGAATGCGGGTTTTCGTCGCAGTCGCACTTAGACCGCCACTTCAAAAAAGCCGTGCTCATCACTCCCGACGAATACCGCAAGATAAGCTACTCGAAGTATTTGTCGCCGGACGCGGGCGAAAAAGCGATATCTTTCGACGCGCCGCAAAAAACCTCGGCCGAACACTGACATAAAAGCAATTTTTTATATTACTTTGCGCCGAAACAGCGCATACGGAAAGGTCATGAAATCAAAAAGAAACAAAACCATCGACTTTAATATACAGGAAGGACAACGGTATCTTAAAAACTGCATCACGGCGGACGATACTTTGTCTGCCGAAAAAATCATCGACAAAACCATTGTCGGCGACACGTTCGACATACTTAAAAAGCTGCCGCGCGGCATATTCGATTTGATGATAGCCGATCCGCCGTACAATATGGACAAGCGGTTCGACGGCGAAAAATTCAAAAAGCTCAGCTACGACGACTATCTAAACTACACCGTAAGCTGGCTTTCCGCCGCTCTGCCTCTCTTAAAACGCGACGCGTCCGTATATGTGTGCTGCGACTGGCGTTCGTCCGGCGCAATAAGCCAAGCGCTCGACAAGCTGCTTATCGTGCGCAACCGCATTACCTGGCAGCGCGAAAAGGGGCGCGGCTGTAAAAAAAATTGGAAAAACGCCATGGAGGACATTTGGTTCTGTACCGTTTCCGACGACTATGTCTTTAACCTGAGCGACGTAAAAATGCGAAGACGCGTCATCGCTCCCTATCGCGACAAGGGAGAGCCGAAAGACTGGGAGCAAACGCCCTGCGGAAATTTCCGCGACACCTGTCCGTCCAACTTTTGGGACGATATTTCCGTTCCTTACTGGTCGATGGCGGAAAACACCTCCCATCCCACGCAAAAGCCCGAAAAACTCCTGGCAAAGCTCATTTTGGCAAGTTCGGACGCGGGCGATCTCGTGCTGGATCCGTTTTTGGGTTCGGGCAGCACATCGGTAACGGCGAAAAAATTAGGCCGGCACTACACCGGCATAGAAAAAAGTCCGCTGTACTGCGCATGGGCGGAAAAACGGCTGGAAGACGCCAAATGGGATAAGACCATTCAAGGGTACAATGACGGCGTGTTTTGGGAACGCAACACCGCTCCCCGCGCAAATAAAATTAAAAAAAGCGAAAACAAGTGATACGCCGGCATAGCTTTACGGGCAATTACCGCAAAATGAGCGTCATGGCCGGCAACGATATTTTTGTCGCATAAAGTAAAGGCTCCGGGCGCCGCAGCGCACAGAGCCTTTTTTACGTATTTTACTTATTGACATTGCTTTTGCCGGTAAGACGATACAAATTATTCTATTTTTACCACCTTATAATCTTCAGCCTCGACCGCAGCCTTCAGCGCCGCGTCGTCGACCTTGCCCGACAAATACACAACCGCCGTGCCCGACGCAAAATCCGCCGTCGCCGACTGCACTCCCGGTATTTTTTCGAGAGCTGCCTTTATCGTCCTTTCGCAATGCTCGCACATCATGCCCTCTATCGTGATGGTCTTTTTCGTCAATTTTTCAGTTTCTTCCGCCATGGGTTTTGCTGCCGCATCCGCGGTCTTTTCCGCCACAGTCTTTGCAGCCGTATCCGCGTTCTTTTCCTCCGAGGGAGCGTCGATAAGCGACATATCCGCCGGCAGAGCGTTTTTAAACTTGTGGTCGTGTTTGTCGCTGCGTATTTTGCAAAGATTTAGACGCAGTGCGTTGGTGACGACGCAGACGCTCGACAAACTCATGGCGGCGGCGCCTATCATGGGATTTAACGTCAGTCCCAGCGCGACGAAACAGCCCGCTGCGATGGGTATTCCGATGACGTTGTACGCAAACGCCCAAAACAGGTTTTCGTGAATGTTTCTAAGCGACGCACGGCTAAGTCTCACTGCCGCGACGGCATCGGAAAGATTGCTCTTCATCAGCACCACGTCGGCGGCCTCGATGGCGGCATCGCTGCCCAGCGCGCCCATCGCAATGCCGATGTCAGCGCGCATC
>USEG01000125.1 GCA_900553555.1 uncultured Clostridia bacterium | reverse complement strand
CTATGCTTATTACCGCCGCTGCCGCCGCGACTGCGATAACCGCCGCAATAAATATTGTCCACCACATATTACAATTCCTCCGTCACACAATAAGCAGTCCCACCTGGTAGACGGCAAACGTCACCACCCATGCCACCGCCAGCTGGAAAAGAGCGGTAAAAATCGTCCACTTCCAGCTTTTGGACTCCTTGTGAATAGTAGCTATCGCTGCGGCACATGGAATGTACAAAAGGCAGAAAACCATGAGACACAACGCGTTTAGCGCGCCGAACCCCACTCCGCCGAGAGCAGCGGCAAACGCGTTCATGCCGGCGGCGCTGCCGGTGTTGACAATGCCGAACAAAATGGCGCAACTGGACACCACCACTTCTTTGGCGGATATGCCGGCTATAAGCGCCACTACTATCTGCCAGAAGCCCAGTCCTATGGGCACGAACACGGGCACCAGGAATTTGCCGACGTATGCGCCGAAACTCTGTTCCATATCCGACACAAAGCCCGTAGGCCCTAGATGCAGCAGTCCCCATATCAGAATGGTGGCCACGAAAATCGTGGTTCCCGCCTTGACGAGATAATCTTTTACTTTTTCCCAAACGTAAATCGCCACCGTGCGGGCGTCGGGCATTTTGTACTCGGGAAGTTCGATGATAAGATAATTGACGCTTTTTTTGCGGTCTATCAGGTGCACGACGGCGGAAACGGCGATTGCCACCAATATTCCGAGAAGGTACATGGCAAACGCCACCGGCATTGCGTACCGCGCAAAAAACATTTCGGCAAACAGGATATAGATTGTAAGCCGCGCGTTACAGCTCATAAAGGGCGTCACCAGCATTACCTTAAAGCGGTCGCGCTTGTTTTCCAGCGCTCTCGACGCCATGATGGCCGGCACCGTGCAGCCAAAGCCCAGCAGCATGGGAATAAACGCTTTGCCCGACAAGCCCAGCTTACTCATGATGCCTTCCATGACGTAGGCGACGCGCGCCATATATCCGCTGTCTTCCAAAAACGCCAGCGCCAAAAACAAAATAAATATGTTGGGCAAAAAGGTTATTATCGTTCCGACGCCGCCTATTATGCCGTCCACTACCAGGGATATCAGCCAGCCGGAGGCGTTTACCGACTGCAAACCGCTTTGAACGCTGTCCGACAGCCAGCCCAAGCCCATTTCAAACAGCGACTTTATAAGGTCGCCTACGAAAAACGTCAGGAAGAACACCACCGCCATTATGCCCAAAAATATGGGTATTCCCCATATCCTGTGGGTAAACGCGCGGTCGAGCTTTTCGGTAAACTTGTCCTGCCGCTGTTTATGTATCATGACTTCATGGATAATTTCGTCGATAAAGTCGTATTTTTGATTGATGATCTCCGCCTCGCAGTTGCCCTCGGGCATATCCGGCAGCTTAACGGGATATTTTTCGCTTATTTCGCGGTCGCCTTCCAGCAGTTTTATGGCGTACCAGCGCTTGTTGATGAGCTCCGGATATTGCTGCGACAGACTTTTTGTAACGTCGGCTATCTTTTCTTCTATGTCGTCCGAGTACACCATCGCATATTCGGAGTGCAGTTTTTTAAGGCGCGAATCGGTTTCGCGGTGGTTGTGTATAAGTATCTCGGGACCCTTTACGTCTTTGTGGTGAATGGCGGTGTGAATGAGAATATCCAGCCCCATTCTTTTGCGCGCCGAAACGGGAATAACGGGTATTCCCAGCATTTCGGGCAGACGATGCAAGTCTATCTCCATGCCGCGTTTTTGCACTATATCCATCATGTTAAGCGCCAGCACCACGGGTTTTTTCAGTTCCAGCAGCTGCATCGTGAGATAGAGGCTGCGTTCCAGCGCCGACGCGTCCACGACGTTTATTATTACGTCCACCTCGTCGCTCAAAATAAACTGCCGCGACACTATTTCCTCCATCGTGTAGGAAGTAAGGCTGTACGTTCCCGGCAGGTCGACAAGCCGTATGGTCTGATCGTGGTCCTTTATTGCGCCTTCCACTTTTTCGACGGTGACGCCGGGCCAGTTGGCCACTTTGAGGTTGGCGCCCGTATAGGCGTTAAAAAGCGTAGTCTTGCCGCAGTTCGGATTGCCTATAAATCCGATGGTCAGTTCATTGCCGGTTGGCATTTGCGTCCTCCACCTCTATGTTTTTAGAGATATTGTAGCCAAACGCAAAACGCGTGCCGCGCAGTTTGACTATCAGTATGCCTTTTCCCTTTTTGCTGACGACGAAAACGGGCGAACGGTCGGTCATTCCCAGCGCCAACAGCCGCCGCTGCGTTTCGAAGGGCAGGTTGATGTTGCGTACGATGTATTCCTTGCCCTCTTCGGCTTGATTCAAATACATAAACTCTCTCCTTTGTGTTTACACGCCGCAAACCGCAGGCGCGGCGCAATCTCCGCGATATATTTTAACACCGGCGCGGCGATTTGTCAATATTCTCCCGTCGCGGCTTATCAAAATTTTACCTAAAAACGCGACGGAACGTTGTTTCGTCCGTCGCGCGATGTCTTTTTTGCGAGTTTTTATAAATTATTCCGCCGCCTTTATTTTTTCGTGAACCGTTTCGCCGCCTTTATAAGACGAGTTGACGCGCATGGCGTTTAATATCGCCAGTATCGCCACTCCCACGTCGCCGAATACCGCAAACCACATATTTGTTATGCCCAGCATGGACAAAATGAGTATTATCACCTTGACCGCAATGGAAAACACGATGTTTTGCATGACTATGTTCATGGTCTTTTTTGCAATGCGCTTTGCCAGCGGAATACCGCGCAGGTCGTCCTTCATGAGCACAATATCCGACGCCTCTATCGCCGCGTCGCTGCCCACGCCGCCCATGGCTATGCCCACGTCCGAACGCATCAGCACCGGCGCGTCGTTAATGCCGTCTCCCACAAAGCACAGCTGTTCGCCCGGTTTTTTTTGCGCCAGCAGTTTTTCCGTTTCTTCCACCTTTTTCTGCGGCAGTAAGGAAGCCTTGTATTCGCTTAGCGCCAGGCGTTTTGCAACGCTCTCCGCTATCGCGGCATTGTCGCCGGTAAGCATAACAGTTTTGCACCCCATGTCGGAAAGCTTTTTTATCACTTCCGGTGCCTCGGGCTTAATTTCGTCCTCGACGGACACCCAGCCTACAAAACGACGGTTTTCGGCAATATATACGATGGTGCCGACGCGATCGGATTTAACAAAATCAACGCCGTACTCCGCCA
>USEG01000124.1 GCA_900553555.1 uncultured Clostridia bacterium | reverse complement strand
CGAGGATGGGGCGCACGGCGGAATCGGAGTTGTACCTGACATTATGCCAGCATTGCACAACGTTCGCCTGCTTACCCACAAACCACGTCCATATACCCGAATCGGAGTACGTCGAGGAAGAGAAGAATTTCTGATAGCTCCCATTCGGGATTGCGTCATAGTTCCCAGTGCCCAACGGTTCGAAATAGGCATTTATCTTACTTACGAGTTCTGTCTGATTACTCCATCTATACAGGTTGGGGGTTAGGTCGTTGCCTTCGTTTATGGCGTCATCCAATTTTTTCCCGGTTGATTCGATAACTTTCATGATTTACTCACTCCTTTTTTGAGTTGTTTTTTCTTTGTCTGTTGGTAGAAGTGGCCGTAATTTTTCCCGTATTGTTATTGGATGAAGCGTTATTGTCTTTGCGGTCGGAAAAATCCGGTCGTCCGTAACTTTGAACTGCGGTTTCCAAATTGTGCTGCGTTTTTTTGTCGGCGATTTTTATTACCAGCGTGCTTATGACAGAGATAAGCAGCGACACCAGATAGTTCATGACAAGGTACAGCGAAAATGCCGCCGTGTACGAAAAGGCGAAATAACCCATAAGTACAGGCATTACGAAAAGCATTGTCTTGGTCATACCCGCCGACTGCGCGGTAACCTGTCCGCTGTCCTTTTGCTGGCGGTAAGACAATATCTGCATACCCACCGACAAGAGTATCGTAAGGATGGGCAGAATCATATAGCCGTTTGTCTTGTTGTACTCGGGATCGTTTAAAAGTTTGGCCATGACGTTGTCGTATTCGCTAAGCATAGTTGCAAGCTCGTCCGCGCTTTCCAATCCGGCTTTTTTGTAATTCGTGCCGTAATCGCCTATGTTGTTTTTAAACTGACTGGCGGAATTTATGGGCGCCGTCCACAAGACGTCGGCGTTCCATATATTTTTGACCCACAAAAAGCTGACCTTGACATCTTGCTCGTACTCGTTGAACACTTCCGTCTGCGCCACTTCGCGCAGCTGCGACAAAGCAGTTTGTCTTATGGCGTTTTCCGCCGTTTCGATTATTGCCTTTTCGGTGCGTTCGTCTATTTCGGCAGTGTGCTGTTCGGCGATAAAATCGTTAAGCGCCTGGTTTTTGGCTGCGGTCGCCTGTTTTTCCAGCTCGTCTATCTGCTGATCGGTCATGTCGTCGGTTTTTTGCGCCATTACGTCGTCATAAGCCTTTTGTCCTATTTCCTCTTTTAAGGCTTCCACTTCGGCTGCGCGTATTTCCGGCCTTTTGGACTCCGCTTCGGCAAGGCTTTCGTCGTACATTTGCGGGTACAGCTCCTGATAACGCTGTTCTACCAGTTCATCGTTACAATATTGCGTGTACGTGCCGTAAAGCAGTTCGTACTGACGGAAATTCTGATACTGGCTTATGGGCTGCAATCCCATAAACAACAGCGTCATAAATACGACCAGCGTAACTATTGCGGGCAGACAGGAAGAAAAATAACTTATTCCCGCCTTTTTGTTAAGCTCCATCTGCTTTTGGGACAGCACGCGCGGATCGTCGCCGTACATTTTTTGCAGCTTGTCCATCTGCGGCTTTATTTTCAGCATAATAAGCTGGTTCTTCCTCGCCTTATAGCGCTGGAAAATATCCAACGGCGACAGGACCAGCTTAAGACAAATGGTAAACAAAACTATTCGCCAGCCGTAATTGCCGACAAACGAAAAAACATTTAATATAAGTTCGCTCCACAAGCCTGTAGGAGCTACGGCCTGAGACAATATATTCAGAAAAGCCATTTCATATCTCCTTTGGGGTTATCAGGGACAGGGTCAAACCCGCCCTTGCTCCATGGATTGCAACGCATAATGCGCCATAAGCCGCGCATTCCTCCGCGAATCACGCCGAATTTTTCTATGCTTTGCATCATGTACGTCGAACAGGTCGGCGTGTAAATACACACGTTCGGCAAACACGGCGATATAACTTTTTTATAAAAAATCACCAGTCCCTTAAATAGCCACCTGAACGTGATTATATCTAAAAAAATCTGTCTTTTAGTCTTTTTTTTCATCGATCGCCAAATTGCTCTTTGCGATAAGCGAACATATCTCGCTTTCCACTTCGGCAAACGTAAGACCCACGGCGTCTTTTTTTGCCGCCACTATCGCCTGGCAGGGCTTTATGGCGCGAATTTTTGAGCCTATAACCGCGCGTATACGTCTTTTTAGTTTGTTGCGAACAACGGCATGCCCCACTTTGTTGCCCACCGAGACGCCTATACGCGGGGCATCCTTTCCTCTTACAAATACCAGCGTAAAATGTTTGCCGCGCGCCGTTTCCCCTTTTTTATACACATAGGCAAAAGAGCCTCTTTTTGTCAGTCGATATCTTTTTGCCAGCATAATAAACTACAAAATGCCCCTTTAACGTAAAGGGGCGCAGCAAACTTCATTTGTTATTTGTTTTTTTGAAAAAACTACTGTCATTTCCTCGCTTTACGTCAATGCGATCCAAGCGGTTTGACGGCGACGTTCTTTCTTCCCTTGTTTCTTCTTCTCTTCAAAACTCTTCTTCCGGCGGTGGTTTTCATTCTCTGTCTAAAACCGTGCACCTTCATTCTTGCTCTTTTTTTAGGCTGATAGGTCCTTTTCATGATATATAATCTCCTTTAAGTAAATATCCCGTTAAAACCGGCGATATACAAAATAACGCCGTTACTTCGATATTATAAGTTAAATTGCGTTTTAAGTCAACTGTTTTTGAGCTGTTTGGCGGAATTTCTTGCGGACAACGCCTTTATTGAGGCTTTTTTTTCGTCTGTAAGACCTATAAAGGTACTTTATTGCGTCAAAAAACGCCGCAGCTCTGCCAATGCAGTCCGCAGCGTTTTTTCGCAACACGTTTATTTGTTGAGCTCAGCGTTTTTTTCCAGTCGTTTGTTCCTGAAATAAATGATGACGCCCGCTGTGACAAGTGCCAGATTGATGATGTAAAAAGCAAACGCCACGTATGCCAGCCACGACAGCGATCCGTCGTTTATCCACGTAAAGATTTTGCACAGTATGCCGCCGACATAACCTATGCCTATAAGCGACATAAACAACAAACTGGTGCCCTTTGTGGAACGGGATTTGTACGCCTTGACGATGTTAAAGGGCCACGACGCGCCGAAACATATCACCATTATTATTTCGCAAATTGTTGCAAGAGTTTCCAGCATGATTTATTCCTCCCTGAAATTACATATCCTTTCTTCTATAATCGGGCAGC